>CALZKI010000018.1 GCA_945787995.1 uncultured Lachnospiraceae bacterium
CAAAAGAATTACATATCAGTGTGGAGCAGATCCGGCACATGGAAATCGGGAAAAGATCTTTGGATGCCAGAAAGAAACCGGAGCTGTTTTATTTGTATCAGGTAGATGTGACTCTTAACAGGGAAGAGAAGCTTTTGAAAAAACTTCCAAAGGATGCCACCATACCTAATGACCGGGTCTATCAAATTCCCGGTTGCCGGGAGCGGCTCTTTTCCGAAAGACCGGTTGTGGTGGGTGCCGGACCGGCAGGCTTGTTTTGTGCTTATATGCTCTGTTTGTGTGGCAATCCACCGATTGTGATAGAGCGTGGAAAAGAGGTTGACAGGAGAATACAGGATATTGATGATTTCTGGCAGGGAAAACCCCTGGATCCCAACTCTAATGTACAGTTTGGGGAGGGTGGTGCAGGTACCTTTTCTGACGGAAAACTGAATACCCTGATCAAGGATAAGTCGGGAAAAAACAGATTTGTATTGGAAACGCTGGTGACCTTTGGCGCACCCCGGCAGATCTTATATGATGCAAAACCCCATATCGGCACGGATATTCTCTGTAAAGTAATCCGCAGTATGCGGGAATACATGGTGGAACAGGGGGTAACCTTTCTCTTCGAGACACAACTGACGGACTTTGCTGTGGAAAACGGTATGATTAGGAGCATTGTTACCAACAACCGAGAAACCATCCGTACAGATGCTCTTTGTCTGGCAATCGGTCATAGTGCCCGTGATACTTTTGAAAAGCTGTATGAAAAGAAAATTGCCATGGAGGCAAAATCCTTTGCTGTAGGATTTCGCGTGGAGCATCCCAGAACCTTCATCGACTTATCCCAGTACGGGGAGAAATACGCCGGAGTGTTACCTGCTGCCAGCTATAAGTTAACGGCCCAAACCCCAGACGGCAGAGGGGTATATACCTTCTGTATGTGTCCCGGCGGTTATGTGGTAAATGCCTCCTCAGAGCCGGGCAGGCTGGCAGTGAACGGTATGAGCTATAGCGGGCGGAACGGTGTCAACAGCAATACCGCAGTGATCATTACGGTGACACCGGAGGATTTTCCGGACAAACATCCTCTTGCAGGATTGGCTTTTCAGCGTAAAATAGAAGAAAATGCTTACCGTGTGGGGAACGGAAAAGTTCCTGTAGAACGATTCGGAGATTTTGAGAATGCGGTTCTTGGTTATTCCCCGGAAGAAAATGGGAATGACATGGCACAGGGAGATGTCCATTTCCCGGGATTGGAACCACAGATAAAAGGAATGTGGACATACGGAAAGGTGCATGATATTCTGCCCGACGCTTTAAACCGAGGCTTGATAGAAGGCATTCATGCATTTGGTGAGAAAATAAACGGATATGATTCTCCGGATTGTGTTCTTTCCGGGGTTGAAAGCAGAACCTCATCACCGGTTCGCATTGCCAGAGATGAGGCCGGATGCTCTCTGTCCTGCAAGGGATTGTTCCCCTGTGGGGAAGGGGCCGGATATGCAGGCGGCATTATGTCTGCAGCAATGGACGGCATCAATATTGCAGAGAAAATGATACAATATGCTAAAGGAGCAAAAGAAAATGGAAGTGAAAGCAACGGATTGTCAGGCAAATTATAGAGAATTGCTGAAGGACAAAAAGAGAATTGTGATAAAGATCGGATCCTCTTCCCTGCAGCATCCTGAAACAGGAGATCTGGATTACACCAAACTGGATGTGCTGGTAAGAGAACTCTGTGACCTTCGTAACAGAGGGAAAGATGTGGTACTGGTTACCTCCGGTGCCATAGCTGTAGGAAAGAAAGCGGTAGGCATGAAAGATTTCAACGACGGAGATAATCCGATTGCAAGGAAGCAGGCATGTGCTGCTGTGGGACAGGCAAGACTGATGATGACCTATCAGAAAATCTTTGCGGAATACAATCAGGTGGCAGCTCAGGTTCTTATGACAAAAAATACCATTGTGGATAATCTGAACCGCTATAACGCCCATAATACCTTTGATGAACTGTTTAAACTGGGCGTGATTCCCATCGTTAACGAAAATGATACCGTTGCTACATATGAGATCGAATTTGGCGATAACGATTCCCTTTCCGCAATCGTCGCTGCTTTGGTCAATGCGGATCTGTTATTGCTCTTATCAGATATAGATGGCTTATATACGGATGATCCGAGAAAGAATCCAAATGCGGAATTTATCAGTCAGGTTGATGAACTGACGGAGGAACTGATGCAGATGGGGAAAGGAAGCACAGGAAGTTCTGTGGGAACCGGTGGTATGAATACAAAGCTGGTAGCGGCAACCATTGCCACCAGTTCGGGAATTGACATGGTGATTGCCAATAGCAAGGATATTAAGGTAATACACCGAATCGTGGACGGCAATCCTATCGGTACACTGTTTACTGCAAATCCGAAGGAACAGTTTGATTTACCCCTGTATGTGCAACAGATGCATCATGCATAAGAAGGAATTGCGAAAGAAACTGCTGCAGTCCAGAGAACTTCTGGCAGAGGATTACAGAGCAGAGGCAGGGAAGGCAATTTGCCAAAAAGTTCTTTCCATGCCTTCCTTTGTGAACAGCAAGTGCGTGTTATGTTATGTTTCTTTTCGCAGTGAGGTAGACACACGGGAAATTTTGGGATTCTGTTTTTCTTCCGGGAAAACAGTTTATTGTCCCAAGGTTCTGGGACCTCATGAGATGGCTTTTTACCGGGTCCGGGATTGGAAGGATCTGGAACCCGGTGCATACGGCATTTTGGAACCGAAAGACTGCTCTTTGGATAACCGGTTTCAGGATACAGATGCTGAAAAAGCCTGTATTCTTGTTCCCGGTGCTGGATTTGACTATGAGGGATACCGAATCGGTTATGGTGGAGGCTATTACGATGCCTATTTGTGTTCTCATCCCATCGGTTGTAGAATAGGTTTGTGTTACGGGACACAGATGGTTCTTGCGTTGGAGACGGAACCCACTGACCAAAAAGTGGATTATGTGATTACAGAAAAAGAGGTATATAAAAGTGTTTGATTTGGAGTCCCTGGGACAAAACGCAGTGCAGGCGTCGTATGGATTGGCCAGACTGTCGGAACAGGAAAAGAATAAAGTGTTGCTGCATGTGGCAGATGCTCTTGTGGCACAAAGTAAAAGGATTTTACAAGGCAACGAAAAAGATATCCTGGCTGCCAAAGAAAATGGTATCCGGGAAGCCATGATCGACAGGCTTTCTCTGACAAAAGAAAGAATTGAAGGGATGGCAGAAGGCATCCGACAGATTGCTGCACTGCCTGATCCGGTGGGAGAAGTATTGGAAACATTTGAAAGACCAAATGGCTTGCAGATTTCTAAGGTGAGAGTTCCTTTGGGAGTTGTGGGTATCATTTATGAATCCAGACCCAATGTTACCGCAGATGCCTTTGGCTTATGTTTTAAAGCGGGAAATGCAGTCATATTAAAAGGCGGAAAAGAAGCAATTCATACCAACATTGCAATCGTTGATGTGATCAGACAGGCCATAAGGGATATGGAGAAAGAGTTCCGGCTGGATGAACATGTTATCGGATTGATTACAGATACTTCCAGAGAAGTCACCAATGCTTTCATGAAACTGAAACAGTACGTGGATGTGCTGATCCCAAGAGGCGGTGCCGGACTGATCAGTGCAGTGGTGGAAAACAGTACCATACCTGTGATCGAAACAGGAACCGGCAACTGTCATATTTATGTGGATGAATATGCAGATATGGAGAAGGCTGTTCCCATTATTGTGAATGCGAAAACCCAGCGTGTCAGTGTTTGTAATACCTGTGAATCGCTGGTGGTTCATGAAGCCGTTGCAGAGAAGTTTTTACCCCTGCTGCAAAAGGCTATGGCTGAGAAAAAGGTGGAATTACGTGGCGATGCAGATTGCCTTCGCATTTTACCTGATCTGACAGAGGCTACAGAAGAAGATTTCATGACCGAATATTTGGATTATATCTTATCTATGAAAACGGTATCTTCTGTGGAAGAAGCGATCGAACACATTAATCGTTGCAGTACCAAACACTCGGAGGCAATTATTACAGAGTCGGAGGAACATGCCAATCAGTTCCTGCAGGGGATTTCCTCTGCCTGTGTGTATGTGAATGCTTCTACAAGATTTACAGACGGCTTTGAATTTGGCTTTGGTGCTGAGATTGGAATCAGCAACCAGAAGCTCCATGCCAGAGGCCCCATGGGACTTCGTGAGATGACCACGTACCAGTACAGGATCAAAGGAAATGGTCAGATTCGCTGTTAAACAGCTTTTATCCTGAAGTGGTTTGGTGTATAGTATTTTTAGTTATTTTGAAATGGAAACGGATGGTAAAGAATTATGGCTGCAAAAAAATATGTTGCGTATGTTTCTTCCTACACCATTGATTCCAAGGACAATTTTGGAATTAAAATATATGATGTGGATATGAAAAACGGAAGACTGATTGAAAAGGATCAGGTAGAGATCACGAACTCTTCCTATCTGACAATTTCCCATAACATGAAGTACTTGTATTCTATTACAGACTTCGGTGTGGAAGCATACAGGATTGAAAAGGACGGCTCCCTGGAGGTAATCAATCACGCATCTATCAATGGTATGAGAGCCTGCTATCTTTCAACTGATTATAAAGACAAATATCTGTTTACCGGGGGCTATCATGATGGAAAGATTACAGTACTGCGTCTGAGAGAAGACGGTTCCATCGGTGAAATCACAGATGAGGTATTTCACAAGGGACTGGGCAGCATCGCAGAACGGAATTTCCGCCCCCATGTGAGCTGTGTCAAAATGACAAGGGATAACAAGTATCTGCTTGCAGCGGATTTGGGTATGGATCATGTAAATGTGTACCAGTTGGATCATGAAAAAGGTAAATTGAAGATGGTTGATGTAATCCGAAGCGAGCAGGAATCTGCACCAAAGCATCTGAAGATATCCAAGGATGGCAAATACGTGTATATTGTCCATGAATTGAAAAACACGGTGGATGCATATACCTATGATGATTCCAAAGGATACCCGGAGTTCGAACGGATTCAGTCGATTTCAACCCTGAATGATTATCATGCCGGCGGTTCTGCTGCATGTAATCTGAATATTTCCAAAGACTTCAAATATCTGGTGAGTTCCAATGCCGGTGATAACAGTGCCATTGTATATAAAGCGGATCCCAAAACCGGATTGCTGGAAAAAGTGTTCTGCTTACCGGTCAGCGGAGATTATCCCAAGGATGTGAATCTGTTCCCGGATAACAAGCATCTGGTATCTCTGAATCATGAGTCCAATACCATGACGTTCTTTACTGTGGATCTGGAGAAGGGATTACTGGTGATGAATGGAAAGGAAATAAAGGTAGACCGGCCAAACTGTATTATTTTCCACCAGTTAACAGAAGAATAGTGATATGAAGACCACCCCTTTCATATATTGTTTGTAACAAGAATGTTTACAGCAAGCTATGGAAGGGGTTTTGTTTTGGATTATCGTAAATTGCAGATCTACAGGGATATCTCCGCCAGAACAAAGGGAGAAATCTATATTGGTATTTCGGGACCTGTTCGAACAGGCAAATCTACTTTTATCAAACGGTTTATGGAGCAGCTGGTTCTGCCCAATATGGAGGAAGGACATGATAAAGAGATGATGCGGGATGAACTTCCTCAAAGTGCCGGCGGACGTACCATAACCACAACGGAGCCGAAATTCATTCCCAAGGATGCGGCCACGATTACGCTGGAACAGCAGGTTGCAGTAAAGGTGCGCCTGGTGGATTGCGTGGGCTTTATGGTGGAGGGCGCCTCCGGTCATATGGAGGACGATGCGGAAAGGCTGGTGAAAACACCCTGGTCAGAAGAGGAAATACCGTTTACAAAGGCAGCGCAGATCGGAACGGAAAAGGTCATTCGTGATCATGCCACCATTGGTGTGGTTATGACAACAGATGCTTCCTTTTCGGAAATACCCAGAGAATATTACATACCTGCAGAGGAACAGACCATTCGTGAGTTTCAGGCCATAGGAAAACCTTTTATCGTGCTTTTAAACACCACCCATCCATACCAGGAGGAAACCCTTCGTTTGGCGGAAGCTCTGTCGGAAAAGTATGGGGTGAAGGTGGAGCCTGTAAACTGTGAGCAACTGAAGGAGCGGGATGTGCTGCATATTCTGGAGGAAATCCTGTATGAATTCCCCATGAAACAGATTATTTTGCAGACCCCAAAATGGGTGGAAGTGTTACCTATGGAGCATCCGCTGAAAACCAGCCTGATGGAAACCGCAAGAGCCTTTATGGAACAGGTTACTTCCCTTCGTGATCTGACCAATAAACAGAGTATTTTAAGGGATAATGATGCTATAAAACGAATCAATCTGGAGCAACTCAGTTTGTCCTCCGGATGTGCATATTTTACCCTTCAACTGGAGGATACCTATTACTACAAGATGTTAAGCGAAGTATTGCAGGAGGATATCGGAAACGAATATCAGCTGATGCGTACCTTAAAGCATATGGCTGCCCTGCAGGAAGAGTATGCCTCTGCCAAAAATGCATTGCTGGATGTACGGAATAAAGGCTATGGGGTTATGATGCCTTTCAAAAATGAAATAACGCTGGCGCCACCTGAAGTGATCAAGCAGGGCAACAAATATGGTGTACGTATCAAAGCCAACAGCCCCAGTATTCATCTGATCATGGCCAATATCGAGACAGAGATTGCACCCATTGTGGGAACAAAGGAGCAGGCGGAGGATCTGGTTTCCTATATTCAGAGAGACCAGGATCAGAATGCGGATATCTGGGATACCAATATTTTCGGAAAAACAGTGGAACAGCTTGTGAATGACGGAATTATGACCAAACTGGAGCTGATCAATGACGAAAGCAGACAAAAACTACAGGAGACTATGCAGAAAATCGTAAATGATACCAATGGTGGAATGGTCTGCATTATCATTTGATAAATATTTGCTATCTGTGATATACTGAAACACAAAGATTGACGTGTTTGAAAATCGTTTTTGTGAAAATATAGACCCAATGAAGGAGGAAATACATATGAATCCGGCGTATGAAAAATTATTGAAATGTTATCAGTCTTTTCAGGAAAAAATTGATTTTAAACCGGAGATTGCAATCGTCCTTGGCTCCGGACTGGGGGCATTCGGAGATCAGATTCAGGTAGAGCAGACCTTGTCCTACCATGAACTGGAAGGATTTCCTGTATCCACTGTGAAAGGCCATAAGGGACAGTTCCTGTTTGGATATATCGGAGAAGTACCGGTTGTGTTGATGCAGGGTCGTGTACACTTTTATGAGGGATACACCATCTCCGATGTGGTTTTGCCCATTCGTCTGATGAAACTGATGGGTGCCCATACCTTGTTTTTAACCAATGCTTCCGGGGGTATCAACCCGGCTTTTCATCCCGGCGGTTTGATGATGCTTACGGATCATGTATCCATTTTTGCACCCAATCCGCTGATTGGAGAAAATATAGAAGAATTGGGAACCAGATTTCCGGATATGAGTCAGGTTTATGATTTGGAGTTGCAGAAGATTCTTACAGATACCGCTGCAGAGAACGGTATTGAACTGTTTGAGGGTGTATATGCCCAGCTTACCGGACCTTCCTTCGAATCTCCCGCCGAGATACGCATGCTTGGCAAACTGGGCGTGGATGCGGTAGGCATGAGCACCGTGGTGGAGGCTATCGTAGCAAATCATATGGGAATGAGAATCTGTGGTGTTTCCTGCATCAGCAATATGGCTGCGGGAATCAGTGAGAATCCACTGACTCACGAGGAAGTGCAGGAAGCGGCGGATCAGGCTGCACCCCAGTTTGAGAAGCTGGTGAAGGAAGCTGTGAAAAAGATGCGTTTGCATTAATTATTGTTGAAGATATTTGTTTCAATGAGGAACATGCATATGGATGAAAAAAGCAGGTCTGGTTTAGAACCGGAAATAAAGGTTACAATGATAAAGATGGCTTTGGAAGCACGAAAGAATTCCTATAGTCCTTACTCCCACTTTCAGGTGGGAGCCTGTCTTTTGACAAAAGAGGGTAGGCTATATACCGGGTGTAATATTGAAAACGCGGCCTATGGACCTACCAATTGTGCGGAAAGAACGGCTTTTTTCAAAGCAGTCAGTGAAGGAGAACGTGATTTCGCCGGCATTGCAATTGTGGGCGATAAAGAGGGAACTGTGGTAGATAATTATGCATTTCCCTGTGGGGTTTGCAGACAGGTTATGACGGAGTTTACGGATCCGGAAACCTTTGTAATCTTGGTAGCCAAGTCGGAAAAAGATTATCTGGAAACTACTTTGGCCGCTTTGCTTCCCAATGCTTTTGGACCTGAAATGAAAGGTGGTAACAAATGATAAGATTTTATAATGCCAGAGTTTTGACCATGGCAGAAGGTAACAAAATAGAATTTGGTGAAGTCTGGACAGAGGAGGATAAAATCCTGTATGCAGGAAATCTGCAGGGGGTAGATGCTATTGCAAAGGAAATCGGAAAAGAGGATGTGACTTTTGCAAGAGAAATCGACTGTCAGCAGAATGTGTTGATGCCCGGTTTCAAAAATGCCCATACCCATTCCGCAATGACACTGCTTCGTTCCTTTGCTGATGATATGCCCTTACAGGACTGGCTTAACAAGCAGGTCTTTCCGGTAGAAGCCAAACTGGATGGTGAGATGATTTACCATTTGACTAAACTGGCTGTTCTGGAGTATCTGACCAGTGGAGTGACATCCATTTTCGATATGTATTTGACACCTGAAACTATTGCGGATGCCTGCATCGATATGGGGATGCGTGTGGTTCAGGTGGGGGGCGTGAACAATTTCAGTATGTCACCTGAATTGATCGAGAAATATTATCAGGAATTGAACCATAAAGATCCTTTGTCAAGCTTTGTCATTGGATTTCATGCAGAATATACCTGCTCCAAAGAGCTGTTAACTAAGATATCGGAGCTTGCCCACAAATATCAGGCACCTGTTTTTGCACATATCAGTGAAACAGAAAGCGAAGTGGCAGAGTGCGTGGAGAGATATGGCATGACGCCGCCTATGCTTTTTGATTCTCTTGGTATGTTTGAATACGGCGGGGGTGGCTATCACTGTGTATATCTGACAGAGGAGGATATGGAGCTTTTCGCAAGAAAAGGACTGCATGTGGTGACGAATCCCGGTTCCAATACCAAGCTTGCCAGCGGTATTGCTCCCATTGATGCCTTTTTGAAGAAGGGAATCAATGTTGCTATCGGTACAGACGGACCTGCCAGCAACAACTGCCTGGATATGTTCCGAGAGATGTTCCTGGTAACCGGGCTTGCCAAATTGCGTGAAAAGGATGCCTCCGCAGTTGATGCTTTTGAAGTATTAAAGATGGCTACTGTAAATGGAGCGAAGGCAATGGGGCTTAAGGATTGCGATATACTGGCACCGGGAAAACAGGCAGATATGATCATGATCGATCTTCATCAACCCAATATGCAGCCATTAAACAATATTGCCAAGAACATTGTATACAGCGGCTCCAAACAGAACGTGAAAATGACCATGATTGCCGGACGTATCTTATACGAAGACGGCAAATTCGCCCAGGCATATGATGTGGAAGCGATCTATGCCAAGGCAAATGAACTGGTGCAGAAATTGACTAGAGAGTAGAGATGGAAACATATATATTTGTAGGACTTATTTTTCTGTTCATGATTGTACTTCTGGTGAATGGAAAGAGAGAGCAGAAGAAACAGGATGCCTGGTGGAGAAAGAAGTTATCAGAGCTTTATGGACAGGCTTCTCCTTATACCCTGGATGTGGATGCCCTTTGCCATGTAAAGCGATTTTATGAAAAGCACCCAATGCCTCATCAGGTAGATGATATTACCTGGAATGATCTGGACCTGGATCAGCTTTTCGAGAGAATCAATTACACACAAAGCACCTGCGGAGAAGAATATCTTTATTACACCCTGCGCACCCCGGTTACGGAAGTGGACAAGTTAGACGAACTGGAGCAGAAGATACAATATTTTGAAACCCATTCGGAGAACAGGGTGGAGGCCCAGCTGCTGTTTAAGAAGTTAGGCAAGCTTGGAAAATACTCTCTTTACGATTATTTGGATCACCTGGATATTCTGGGAGAGATCAATAACCGTTTCTATCTTGTCTGGGATCTGGCTGTTATTGCCGCAGTTTTGGTTATGTTCTATTCGGTGCCCGCAGGATTGATTGCACTTGTTGGTGTGCTGGTGCATAATATTCTGACATATTTTAAGAAGAAAAAAGAAATTGAGCCCTATATTTGCAGTTTTAATTACATTTTCAGTATGATTTCGGTGCTGGAAGGAATGGAGAAGAGTTTTACCGATCCATTGTTCTCTAAAGAATTGGAAACCATTCGTGGCTGTAACAGGGAACTGAAGAAGTTCAAAACCGGTTCCTTTCTTGTTATGCAGCAGAGGAATGGGGATATTGGCGGAAATCCACTGATGATTCTGATCGATTATGCATGTATGACTTTGTTCATCGATCTTCTGAAGTTCAACCATATGTTAATGGTAGTACGAAGCAATCTGGAAACCATTGAGAGCTGCTTACAGATTATAGGTTCTCTGGAAACAGACATTTCCATTGCCTTATACAGAGCGTCCCTTGTAAACGGATATTGTATTCCTGATTTTGAGGGTCGGGATATCTGTGCAGAGAAATGTTATCATCCGCTGCTTACCGATCCGGTAAAGAATTCGATTTCCCATGCCGGAAATGTGCTGCTGACCGGCTCCAATGCTTCCGGCAAATCCACATTTTTGAAAACCATCGGAATCAATGCGTTGTTTGCCCAGACCATTCATACCTGTTGTGCCGATCGCTTTCAAACCTGCTTTTATGAGGTGGTATCATCCATGAGTTTGCGGGACAGTATTTCCGGCGGAGACAGTTATTATATTGCGGAAATCAAGGCCATCAAACGTATCTTTGAAAAGATCCAACAGGCGAAATCAGATAAAGTGAAGATACTTTGCTTTTTGGATGAGGTGCTTCGGGGTACGAACACCATAGAACGCATAGCAGGTGCAACCCAGATATTGAAAGAGGTTGCAAAGACGAATTCCGGATGTTATGCGGCAACCCATGATATTGAATTGACGGAGCTGTTATCCCGGGATTACTCAAATTATCATTTCGAAGAAGAAATTGTGGATGGAGATATCCGGTTCCGTTATGAATTGTTGAAGGGAAAGGCCACTTCCAGAAATGCCATTCGGCTGCTGCAATGCATGGGATTTGAGGAAAGTCTGATTCGAGAAGCAGAGCATCGGGCAGAACGGTTTTTGGAGACCGGAGTCTGGTCTTAACTTTGTACGAAATGAAGAAGTGTGTGTTTTTTGAGAATGGTGCGAAAGATAGAATGAATGGAGTAGAACAGATCATATGAATGTAACAATATTCACAGACGGTGCCGCCAGAGGAAATCCGGACGGACCCGGAGGATACGGCACCATATTACAATACGTAGATCCTGCCGGCACTCTGCATGAAAGAGAATTCAGTGCAGGCTATAAGAAAACAACTAATAATAGGATGGAGTTAATGGCTGCTATCATCGGCCTGGAAGCATTGAGAAAGCCCTGCCGGGTTGATCTGTATTCCGATTCCAAATATCTGACGGATGCTTTCAACCAAAAATGGATCGATTCCTGGCAGAAAAAAAATTGGAAGACCAGTTCCGGCAGTGCGGTGAAGAACAGAGAACTTTGGGAACGTCTTCTGCGGGCTATGGAACCCCATTCGGTTTCGTTTCATTGGGTAAAAGGGCATGACGGACACCCTGAAAACGAACGCTGTGATCAGCTTGCCACATCTGCTGCGGACGGGGATGAGCTACTTGACGATGTTGTAATGTAAATGCTATGATTGATTAGAAATGGAGGCTTAGAAATGGACAATTTGATTAAGTTTATCAATTCTTTTTTATCATATGGTTTGGTATTTGTACTGATAGTGGCTCTGGTGATTGTGGCATGCCTGATAGGGGTACAGTTACGAAAGAGAAAAGACAGTAAAGAATTGGAAACCACGGAAAGTAAATAGAAAGGATCGGGTGTTCATCTTGGTATGAACACCTTTTTTCTTATGAAAACAGACAGGTGAAAAGGATATGTCAAAACAACCGCATCAAAAGCAGAAGCTTTTATATTTATTGAAAATGTTATGGGAACAGTCGGACGAAGATCATCCTCTTTCTGTGCAGAAACTGATCGATAATCTGGCACAGGAAGGCATTATTGCGGAACGAAAAAGTATCTATGACGATATGAAACAATTGCAGGATTTTGGTTTCGATATCATTCATGTAAAGTCCAGAGTGGGTGGCGGGTATTATCTGGGTTCCAGAATATTTGAAGCAATGGAACTAAAGCTTCTGGCAGATGCGGTTTCCTCCAGCCGATTCATTTCTTTAAAGAAATCAAGAGAACTGATTCACAAACTGGAGATCATGTTGAGTCGCAATGAGGCTTCTATGCTGAACCGTCAGGTTTATGTGACCAATCGGATTAAGACAGAAAATGAGAGCCTGTACTATCAGGTGGATGAAATACATAAGGCCATACAGGCAGACTGCAGGATCCGCTTTCTGTACATGGAGTGGAATCAGCGAAAAGAACTGGTTCCCAAAAAGGAGGGAATGTATTATGAAGTAAGTCCCTTTGCACTGACTTGTAAGGAGGAAAATTATTATCTGATCGCATACGACCACAGGGAAGAGAAAATCAAGCATTACCGGGTAGATAAAATGGCAAAAACAGAAACGCTTCCGGGGAAAACGCGAGATGGTCATGCGCTGTTTGAACAGTTTGATCTGGCCTCCTATACCAATCGAACCTTTGGCATGTTTGGTGGACGAGAGGAAACCGTAACCCTTGATATAGATACCCGGCTGATGGGAGTAGTGCTGGACCGTTTTGGTAAAGATATCTATATGAGAAATCTGGACAACGGGAAGCTGCGGGTCCGTATCAAGGTTGCCATCAGCAATCAGTTTTTCGGATGGATGTCCGGTTTGTCTACGGGTGCGAAGCTGGTGTCACCGGCTTCTGTTGTGGAGGAATATTTGGACCATATAAACAATTTGAAAAGGCAATATGAACAAAAATAGTAAAGGAAATATGAGCAATAATAATCTCTTGACACTATATGAGGTACAAACTATACTGAAAGAGACCACTAAATCTAGTGATTTTTATGTAAACCTACCCTATATTTTGTAGAGTATGAGAAAGTGAAAGGGAGTACAATGGGAAGCTTAAAGGACCTGAAAACAGAAGACACGGTGGATTACGGGGTATTGTATCAGACAAAAAAACCGATAAAGGTTATCAAAAAGGACGGTAGCCTGGAAAAATTCAATGTGCAGAAGGTGATCGATGCTGTCGGAAAAAGTGCATATCGCGCCTTGACAAAATTCACAGAGGAGGAAAAGAAGCATATCTGTGAGTATGTGATTGCAAGAGTGGATGAAATCGAGGAAGACCGGATTCCCATTCCGGTGATGCATAATATTGTGGAAAGTGCACTGGAAGAAGTGAAACCCATTGTTGCCAAGAGCTATAGAGATTACAGAAACTATAAGCAGGACTTTGTTCGCATGATGGACGATGTTTACAAGAAGAGTCAGTCCATCATGTACGTGGGAGATAAGGAGAATGCCAATACGGACAGTGCCCTTGTTTCCACAAAACGAAGCCTGATTTTCAATCAGTTTAACAAGGAATTGTATCAGAAATTCTTTATGACCACCGAGGAGATTCAGGCCTGTCGTGACGGATATATCTATGTCCATGATATGTCTGCCAGAAGAGATACCATGAACTGTTGTCTCTTTGATGTGGAAAATGTCTTGAAGGGTGGCTTTGAGATGGGTAACATCTGGTACAATGAGCCTAAAACCCTGGATGTTGCATTTGATGTTATCGGTGATATTGTGCTCAGCGCGGCAAGCCAGCAGTATGGAGGCTTTACAGTGCCTGAAGTGGATAAGATCCTTGCCCCTTATGCAGAAAAGTCCTACCGGAGAAATATTGAAAAATATACCCGTCTTGGCCTTTCCAAGGAAGTTGCTGAGGCGGAATCCATGGCTGATGTGGAGAAGGAATTTGAACAGGGCTTCCAGGGCTGGGAGTACAAATTCAATACTGTTGCAAGCAGCCGTGGTGATTACCCGTTTATTACGGTTACGGCAGGCCTTGGTAAAGAGCGTTTTTCCAAGCTTGCTACCATCAAACTGTTGGAAGTCAGAAGAAAAGGGCAGGGTAAGAAAGAGTGTAAGAAACCGGTTCTTTTCCCCAAAATTGTATTTTTATATGATGAAAATCTGCATGGTGAAGGCAAGGAGCTGGAGGATGTGTTTGAAGCCGGTGTAGAATGCTCTGCCAAAACCATGTATCCGGACTGGCTCAGCCTCACCGGTAAAGGTTACATTGCAAGCATGTATAAGCAATATGGCAAGGTAATCTCCCCTATGGGCTGTCGTGCGTTCCTGTCTCCCTGGTATGAGAGAGGCGGCATGCATCCTGCTGATGATAATGATACGCCTATCTTTGTGGGACGTTTTAATATTGGTGCAGTATCTCTCCATCTGCCCATGATCCTTGCCAAAGCCAGACAGGAAAGCAGAGATTTCTATGAGGTTCTTGACTATTACCTGAATCTGATTCGTCAACTGCATATCAGGACCTATGCATATCTTGGTGAAATGAGAGCTTCCACCAATCCTCTGGCATATTGTGAAGGCGGTTTTCTGGGTGGACATCTGGGACTGCACGATAAGATAAAGCCTATTTTGAAATCCGCTACAGCAAGCTTCGGTATCACTGCGTTTAATGAACTGCAGGAGCTATACAATGGTAAATCTCTTGTAGAAGACGGGCAGTTTGCTTTAGAGGTATTGGAACACATCAATAAACGTGTCAATGAATTTAAAGAAGAAGACGGCAATCTGTATGCCATTTACGGTACACCTGCGGAAAACCTTTGTGGACTTCAGGTAAAACAATTCCGGGCAAAATATGGCATTATTGAAGGTGTTTCTGACAGAGAATATGTATCCAACAGCTTCCACTGCCATGTTTGTGAAGATATCACTCCGATTGAAAAGCAGAATCTGGAGTATCGCTTCTGGGAAATGAGCAATGGCGGAAAGATTCAGTATGTCAAATATCCCATTGACTACAATCTGGATGCGATCAAAACCCTGATTCGCAGAGCAATGGAGATGGGCTTTTATGAGGGCGTAAATTTGTCTCTGGCATATTGTGATGATTGCGGTCATCAGGAATTGGAGATGGATGTATGTCCAAAATGCGGCAGCCGTAATCTGACCAAGATTGACCGCATGAACGGATACCTGGCTTATTCCAGAGTGCATGGTGATACCAGACTCAGTGATGCGAAGATGGCTGAAATCGCTGAGAGAAAGAGTATGTAATGAGATATCATAATATAACAAAAGACGATATGTTAAACGGAGACGGCCTCAGAGTTGTTCTTTGGGTAGCCGGTTGCTCTCACTGCTGTAAAGGCTGTCAGAATCCGTTGACATGGGATCCGGAGGGTGGACTTCTGTTTGATGATGCCGCAAAAAGGGAGATTTTTGAACAGTTAAGTCAAAGCTACATTTCGGGTATTACCTTTTCCGGCGGAGATCCCATGCATGAAGCCAATCGATTGGATGTACGCAATCTCATGGCAGAAATCAAAGAGAAGTATCCACAGAAGACGATTTGGATGTATACAGGTGATGTTTGGGAAAATATCTATCAGAATCCCATGATGCAGTATGTGAATGTTCTTGTAGACGGTGAATTTGAAATAGACAAACTGGATGCAAAGCTGCTATGGAAGGGTAGTTCCAATCAGAGAGTAATCGATGTACAGGCTTCTCTGAAGCAGGAAGATCCCAGAGTACCTGTCTTGCATTGTCTTGACTTTGAAAAATGCTGATGAAAATGTTAACAGATAATTTCGCCCATTAAGAAACTTTATCATTATGTAGGTGTGAATATGGAGATTAAGATCAAAAAGTTACGTGAAACCGCAACCATCCCAACCAGAGGCAGTTCCCAGGCGGCCGGATATGATTTATATGCAGACCTGGAGGAACCTGTTGTGATCAAACCCCATTCTTGTGTGAGAATCGGTACAGGGCTTGCCGTAGACATTCCGGATGGCTATTTCGGAGCGGTCTTTGCAAGAAGCGGTTTGGCAGCAAAGCAGAATCTACGACCTTCTAACTGTGTAGGAGTATGTGACTCTGATTATCGTGGTGAATATATGGTTGCATTGCACAATGATTCAGAGGAAGAACGAGTGATTCAGCCAAAGGATCGTATTGCACAGCTTGTTGTGATGCCCTATTTGCCTGTTGAGTTTGTGGAAGTCGATGAACTGACCGAAACGGAACGTGGTGCAGGGGGATTTGGTTCCACGGGAAAATAGAAAAATCCGAACAGGGATGATAGAAATAAGGAATGCCTCCGAATATATGATATTTGTTAGGGAATACTACTGATATCATATGTTCGGAGGTTTTTTATGACTTCATATTCCTTATCGTCTCAAACATCATCAACCGGGAATCCTGCCGGTAATACAGGTGCTAATAGTAAATCCCTTTCTCATACAAAGCTGGAAGATAAAATAATCTATCTGAATCAGCAGTTTCGCCTGGAGGAAAACTTTGACCTGATCAGCAGAAATATAGAAATAGGAGGCAGAAAAGCCTGCTTTTATTTTGTAAACGGATTTTGTAAGGATGAATTGATGCAAAAGCTGTTGCAGCAGTTTATGGAAATGAAACCGGAAGATATGCCGGATAATATCGAACAGTTTGCGGAAAAATACGTGCCCTATATCGAAGTGGAAATAACCAGAGAGTATCCCCGCGTATTCGCTTCTGTGCTTTCCGGGCAGCTGGTGCTTCTGCTGGAAGGATATGAAGGCTGCTTACTGATTGATTCCAGAACCTATCCGGCAAGAGGCGTAGACGAACCGGAAAAAGATAAGGTGCTTCGGGGATCAAAGGATGGCTTTGTAGAGACGCTGACCTTTAATACGGCATTGATACGCAGAAGAATCAGAAATACAGATCTTACCATGGAGATTAAACAGGTAGGCGTGTCCAGCAAAACCGACGTGGTTATCTGCTATATGAAAAAAAGGGTGGATATGGAACTCTTGCAGAGAATAGAAGAGCGTATCGATGCTTTGAAAGTAGATGCACTTTCCATGAATCAGGAAAGCCTTGCGGAATGTCTTTTTCGGGGAAAGTGGTTCAATCCATTTCCCAAATTCAAGTATTCTGAACGACCCGACACGGCGGCTGCCCAGATTTTGGAGGGAGATATTGTGATCCTGGTAGATAATTCCCCTTATGCCATGATCGTTCCCTCCTCCATATTTGATATCATTGATGAGGCGGACGATTATTATCTGCCTCCTTTAACCGGCACTTATTTGCGGCTTACCAGATTTTTGATTGCCCTGGTCACCTATTTTTTAACACCCACTTATTTGCTTTTGATGCAGAATCAGGAAATGATTCCGGAATTTCTCCGCTTTATTATCATTCAGGATCAGTCCAATGTTCCCATAGTAATACAGTTCTTTTTACTGGAACTGGCTATCGACGGATTGAAGCTGGCAGCCATCAATACCCCTAATATGTTAAGCACACCGCTCAGTATCATGGCCGGTTTGGTTTTGTCAGAGTTTGCCGTGAAAAGCGGCTGGTTCAATACAGAAGTCTTGCTATATATGGCATTTGTAGCCATCGCCAACTACACCCAGTCCAACTATGAATTGGGCTATGCCCTGAAATTCATGAGAATGCTTACATTACTCTTAACATTCTTCTTCAACAAAATAGGCTTTGTTATTGGCGTAGTGATTTCGGTGGGTTCCCTGTGTATGAACAAAACCATAAGTGGCAAGAGCTTTATCTACCCTCTGATTCCCTTTGACGGAAAGAAGCTGTTGCGAAGATTTATCCGCTTCCCCTTAAGAAGCGAAGAGTGAGTT
>CALZKI010000019.1 GCA_945787995.1 uncultured Lachnospiraceae bacterium
ACAAGATCGTAAGACACCAGATGTAAATGGCGATACATGTATACGAACATAGGGATGTAACGAACATAGGGACGGGGCTTGTTGCCACACGTTTTATCGTGGCAAAAGCCCCGTCCCTATGTCTGTCCGTCCCTATGTTCGTATATTACACTTTCTTCAGATTCTTCATGGCTGTCGATAGCATCAGCTTAATACGGTTCAGCTGGTTTACTTCGCTGGCACCGGGATCGTAGTCGATGGCAACTACATTGGAGCCGGGATAGGCACGTCGCAATTGCTTAATGACACCCTTACCTACCACATGGTTAGGAAGACAACCGAAAGGCTGGGTGCAGACAATATTCTGCACGCCCTGATGGATCAGTTCTACCATCTCACCGGTCAGGAACCATCCTTCACCGGTCTGGTTGCCGATATCCACAATAGGCTCTGCATATTTCACAATCCGGAAGATGCTGGTGGGGGCGTCAAAATGCTTGCTGGCTTCGAACGCCTTCACTGCGGCACCTCGTAAATATTCGATGGCATAAATGCCGGCCCTGCAGGCTACGGAAGCTTTGCGGCTCGTTCCCAGTTGTTTGGCCTTGTAAATCTGGTTGTAGAAGCAGTAGAGCATGAAATCCATCAAATCCGGTACTACCGCTTCGGCACCTTCTGCCTCCAGCAGATCCACCAGATGATTGTTGGCTGCCGGTGCAAACTTAACAAGGATTTCCCCTACGATACCTACCCGGGGCTTCTTTACATCCAGTGTTTCAATCTGATCAAAATCTGCAATGATATCACGACACAGATGCTTGAATTTCACAAAAGAAGGATGGGCGGATTCCAGAAATTCACTGCATACATCGATCCATTTCTGATGTACCCGATTGGTTTCACCCGGGTTCTTTTCATAAGGACGCATGCGATAAACGCATCGCATGAAAATATCCCCGAAGGTAATGCCATAGGCAACACGAATCAACAGGTTCATATTAATCTGAAATCCCGGGTTCTGTTCCATTTTGTTCAGGTTCACAGATACCACAGGTATGTAGTCCATACCTTCCTTTTTCAAGGCTCTTCGGATAAAGCCAACATAGTTGGAAGCACGACATCCACCGCCGGTCTGGGTCATCAGAATGGCGGTTTTTGTTAAGTCATATTTGCCGGAAAGTAAGGCGTCCATAAACTGTCCCACAACAAACAGGGAAGGATAACATGCGTCATTATTTACATACTTAAGCCCGATGTCTACTGCATGACGGTTGTCATTGTCAAGCACCTCCAGGTTGTAGCCGCATGCCTTGAAGGCAGGCTGTAACAGGCGGAAGTGAATGGGTGACATCTGCGGTGCCAGCAGAGTGTAGGTTTCACGCATTTCTTTTGTGAACAGCGGTCTGTTCAGTGCACAGGAAGTGATATTTCGTGTTTTTCCCTGTCCGGCATGAATGGCATAGAGAAGGGAACGGATACGAATTCTGGCTGCACCCAGGTTGTTGACCTCATCAATTTTCAGGCAGGTATACAGTTTTTCTCCGGAAGAAAGGATATCCTGTACCTGATCGGTGGTTACCGCGTCCAGACCACAGCCAAAAGAGTTCAACTGGATCATATCCAGGTCATCTCTTGTTTTTACAAAGCTTGCAGCGGCATAGAGGCGGGAGTGATACATCCACTGATCGGAAACCATAAGGGGTCTGTCCGGAGTGCCCAGATGGGATACACTGTCTTCCGTAAGGACTGCAAAACCAAAGGAAGCAATCATTTCCGGAATACCATGATGGATTTCCGGATCAATATGGTAGGGACGGCCTGCAAGGACAATACCACGCATATGGTGCTCTTCCATATAACGCAAGGTTTCTTCCCCTTTTTTCATGATATCCTCACGTGTTTTGATCAGTTCCTCCCAGGCTTCTCTGACAGCAGCAGAAATTTCTCCTGCAGGAAGCTCGGTAAATTCACGAATCAGAGCATGCTCCAGGGTAGTCACGTCCTGAAAGGACAAGAACGGGTGACGCAGCAACGACGGGTTGTTGCAGATTTCTTCCACATTGTTTTTGATATTTTCCGCATAGGAGGTGACGATAGGACAGTTGTAGTGATTGCCTGTGCCTTCCACTTCGTCACGTTCATAGAAGACGGAAGGGTAGAAAATAAAATCTACCTTTTGTTCCAGGAGCCATTCAATATGGCCGTGGCTTAATTTCGCCGGGTAACATTCGGATTCGCTGGGAATAGAACTGATACCCATTTCGTAGATTTTTCGGTTGGAAATAGGAGACAGTATTACGCGGAATCCCAATCTGGTAAAGAAAGTATGCCAGAAAGGATAGTTCTCATACATATTCAATACACGGGGAATTCCTACAGTACCTCTGGTCGCTTCTTTCACAGTAAGGGGTTCGTAATCAAATACTCTCTGCAGTTTGTAGGCAAAAAGGTTAGGCACGTCAGAACCTGACTTGGCCTGTCCCAGACCCTTTTCGCAGCGGTTACCGGAGATGAAACGTCTGTTGCCGGTAAACTTATTGATGGTCAGACGGCAGTGGTTGGTACAACCCTGGCATTTGGTTGTGGTGGTTTCGTAATCCAGTACCTCGATCTGCTCGTGAGAAAGCATGCCGGTGCGATATCCTTCTTCATATCGTTCTTTGGCAATCAGAGCAGCACCGAATGCACCCATAATGCCTGCAATATCGGGGCGAATTACTTCACAGCCGGCAACCTTTTCAAAGCTGCGAAGAACAGCATCATTGTAGAAGGTACCACCCTGTACAACAATGTTTTCGCCTAAAGATCTGGCATCAGACACTTTGATCACTTTAAACAAAGCATTTTTTATGACGGAGTAAGCCAGACCGGCAGAGAGGTCAGAAACCTGAGCCCCCTCTTTTTGAGCCTGCTTTACCTTGGAATTCATAAATACGGTACAACGGGTACCCAGATCTACCGGATTTTTTGCAAACAATGCCTCCTTGGCAAAATCAGCAATGCCAAAATCCAGAGATTTTGCAAAGGTTTCCAGGAAAGAACCGCATCCGGAAGAACAGGCTTCGTTTAATTGCACACTGTCTACCGCACGGTTTTTGATCTTAATACATTTCATATCCTGGCCGCCAATATCCAGAATGCAGTCTACCTTTGGATTAAAAAAGGTAGCGGCGTAGAAGTGGGCAATGGTTTCTACTTCACCATCGTCCAGTAAAAAGGCGGCTTTCATCAAAGACTCCCCATAACCGGTGGAGCAGGCACGACGAATGGTGGCGCCTTTGGGAAGCTTTTCGTAGATTTCCAGTAAGGAGCGGATGGCTGCCTGCAGAGGACTGCCTTCGTTATTGCTGTAGAAGGAGTAGAGCAGTGTGCCGTCTTCTCCGATCAATGCGGTTTTTGTAGTGGTAGAGCCGGCGTCGATACCCAGGAAGCAGTCTCCCCGGTAGGTGGAAATATCCCCCCGTTTGACACGGTTTTTGTTATGTCTTTCTGTGAATAACACATAGTCCGATGGGGATTCAAACAAGGGCTCCAGAGAGGTAACCTGAGGGGTTAACCGTACATCCTGGGAAATGGCATCGGTCAATTCCTGCAGTGAAAAAACACAGTCTTCCTTGGCGTGCAGAGCAGAACCGATAGCCGCATTCAGATGAGAATAGGGCACATCCACTACATGTTCGTCGTCCAGTTTCAGTGTTCGGATAAATGCAACCTTTAATTCGGAAAGAAAATGAAGCGGGCCGCCCAGAAAAGCAACGTGGCCTTTGATGGGTTTACCGCATGCAAGTCCGCTGATGGTCTGATTTACTACAGCCTGAAAAATAGAAGCCGCCAGATCTTCTTTGGTTGCTCCGTCATTGATCAGGGGCTGGATATCAGATTTGGCAAATACACCACATCTGGCAGCAATGGTATATAAGGTATGATAATTCAGCGCATACTGATTCAGACCATAGGCATCGGTCTGCAGAAGAGAAGCCATCTGGTCGATAAAGGAACCTGTACCGCCGGCACAAATTCCGTTCATACGCTGCTCAATATTCCCGTTTTCAAAATAGATGATTTTAGCGTCCTCACCACCAAGCTCGATGGCTACGTCGGTCTGGGGACAGAAGGTTTCCAGTGCTGTTGCTACAGCAACCACTTCCTGTACGAAAGGGACGCCCAAAAGATTTGCCAAAGATAGTCCGCCGGATCCTGTGATGACAGGGTGGATCGTTAGATCGCCGCTTTCGGAAATTGCATGCTTCAGCAATTCATGCAGGGCTTCTTTGATATTTGAATGATGACGCTGATAGTCTGAATATAATAATTCCTTTGTGTCATTCAGCAGTGCTACCTTTACGGTAGTAGAGCCAATGTCAATTCCCAATGTATATTCCATTATTTTTCCTTCTTTCGTATTTCCCCGAAACTGCATTATAACGCTTTTTTTGGCAAAAAGTCAACTTGACGAAGCCTTCTTAACTACCTGTAAGTCAACGAATTACGTTTACTTTTATGGTGTATAATGATAAAATATTGGTCAGTATACATTGAGATAGAAAGGTTGATTTTAAGTGAGTAATTTTGAAAAGAAGTTTGGAAAATATGCCATCAGAAATTTGTCTCTGGTGTTGATTCTTTGTTATGCCTGTGGGTATTTGATCCAGTTTGTGAACAGTGGGTTTCTTCATTACCTGACATTGAATCCATATGCTATTTTACATGGTCAGGTCTGGAGACTGGTGACCTGGATCATTGTGCCGCCGGATGCTTCCAATCTGTTCTTTGTTCTGATCATGTTGTATTTTTACTTCTCTATCGGAACAACTCTGGAGAATACCTGGGGCACATACCGTTACAACCTGTATATTTTTTCCGGGATGCTTTTTACCATTTTAGGCAGCTTTGTGCTGATGGCCTACAGCTATCTTTTCCACGGAGAGACCATTATGGTGTACGGTGCTGAGAACTATTTCAGATCGGTTGCACTTTTGTTCTCCACCTACTATGTAAATATGTCTATTTTCCTGGCTTTCGCTGCAACCTTCCCGGAGGCCACCGTTCTACTAATGTTCATCATTCCGGTGAAGATCAAGTGGCTTGGTATTATCTATGCTGTTCTGTTAGGGGCACAGTTCCTGATGGGACCGATTTACAGTAAATTTGTCATTGCGGCGTCTTTGATGAATTTCCTGGTATTCTGGTTTACCTCGAGAAATCATATGCATATGAATCCCAAACAGATCCATAGAAGACAGGAATTCAAGAGGGATATCAAGAGAAACACTTCCATTACCAGACACAAATGTGCTATCTGCGGCAGAACAGAACTGGACTGCCCGGAAATGCAGTTCCGTTTCTGCTCCAAATGTGATGGTAATTATGAGTATTGTGAAGAGCATTTATATACACATACCCATGTGAAGAAGAATTGAACGGATGACGGCTTTCCCGGTGACAGATAGACATCACTTTTGGAATCGTATTGCAAAGCAAGTGGGATGCTTTGGGGGAATGAGGAGTTATACAGATAAAGGAGACCGTTTGGGATGGCAGAAGATAGAAACAGAGAACTTTTATTTGCCGAAAAATTAGAAGAAATCAGAAAACTGGCCAGGGAACAGGGACAGTGCGTTTCCACGGATCAGGTGGAAGAGTGCTTTGCTCCGCTGGGACTACATGAGGACCAGATGGCCATGGTATATGACTACCTGAAAAAGCATAATGTGGGCATTGGTGAACCAGCAGACCCGACAGACTATCTGGAAGAAGAGGAATTGAATTATCTGGAGATGTACCTGCAGGATCTGGCAGCACTTCCCGAATATACGGAAGCCCAGAAGGAAGCATATACCCTTTCTGCCATGGCCGGTGATCTGAATGCTCAAAAAACTTTGATGGAAATATACCTTCCTGCAGTGGTAGAAATTGCCAAGCTGTATGCGGGGCAGGGCGTTGTGATCGAGGATCTGATCGGAGAGGGAAATGTGGCAGTTGCCATGGGCGTGTCTATGCTGGGTGCTATGGAGCATGCAGGCGAAGCCCAGGGAATGCTTGGAAAAATGGTTATGGATGCCATGGAGGATCTGATTGCCGAGACAGCGGACCTGAAACAGAAGGACAATAAACTGGCAGACAAAATCAATCGGGTATCGGAAAAGGCAGATGAACTGGCCAAGGAACTGGGCCGCAAGGTGACGGTGGAGGAACTGGTTGCCGAGGGACAGATTTCCAAGAAAGCAGCCCTGGATGCCATTCGTATCAGTGGAAATAAGATTGATAATCTGACCGCAGAAGGTGAGATGTAGAACATAATCCCGGAAAAGAGGATACACAATGTTTGATAAAGATGTCATTATGAAAACAGACCATGCACCCGGCGAGGACATGGATTTCAAGTATGTGCTGCAGGACACCGGGGCCTATCTGCTGGGTGCCAAATTCACCTACAAGGACTTGCTGGAGCATGAACTTGTACCATTCAAATATAAGGCCATTATAGAGCACTATCTGTCAAAGGATACGGATCTGGGTACCACCCTGGAAAGCCAGATGTATTATATGACTACGGATGATTTTTCCTATAAGACCTATGAACAGTTGAAAACAAAAGTCAAAGTTTTTATGCTGGTGCAGAAGAAATCCCTGTTTGGAAAAACAAAGAACATATACGAAGAGAAAGTTATGACGTTAAAAGAGTTTTGTAATATGAATCTGGCCAGGAAGAAAGCTGCCGGGGTTCTCGTCAGGGAAGTGATCATTTCAAAACTTGCCTTGATGGCGTTCAGTGTATAGAAGTATTGCATGGAATGACATCTAATAAATAATCGGAAAAGAGGGACTTATTTTGAAAAAAGTGGAAGAGTTAACTGCATACGAAGTGATAGAAAGGAAGCAGAGCAGTGATCTGAACAGTTTGTGTTATCTGCTTCGTCACAAAAAGACAGGAGCAAGAATTGTATTATTGTCTAACGATGATAACAATAAGGTATTTTATATCGGCTTTCGTACGCCCCCTACAGACAGTACCGGTGTGGCTCATATCATCGAGCATACCGTGCTGTGCGGCTCGGAGAAGTATCCCGCCAAGGATCCCTTTATTGAGCTTGCAAAAGGTTCTTTGAATACCTTTTTAAATGCCATGACATATCCGGACAAGACGGTTTATCCTGTAGCCAGCTGCAACGATAAGGATTTTGCAAATCTGATGGATGTATATCTGGATGCGGTTTTCCATCCCAACATTTACAAAGAGGAGAAGATTTTCCGTCAGGAAGGCTGGCATTATCAGTTGGAAACACCGGAGGATACATTGCAATACAATGGTGTTGTATACAACGAGATGAAAGGAGCCTTTTCTTCTCCGGATGATGTGCTGGACAGAGAGATTATGAATGCCCTGTATCCGGATACTTCTTATGGCGTAGAGTCCGGTGGTGATCCGGATTTTATCCCGGATCTGACATACAAGGATTTTCTGGATTTTCACAGCAAGTATTATCATCCCTCCAACAGCTATATTTATCTGTATGGCGATATGGATATGGCAGAACGTCTCACCTATCTGGACGAAGAGTATTTGTCCAAATATGAATCGCTTGCAATCGATTCCACGATCAAAGCACAGTCACCCTTTGGGGAAACCAGATATCTGGAAAAAGAATATCCGATTATGGACAATGAGTCGGAAAAAGATAACACATATCTGACCTACAATGTGGCTTTGGAGGACAACCTGGATCCTGAAAAGTATGTGGCATTACAGATTCTGGATTATGCCCTCTGTTCGGCCCCCGGTGCACCCATCAAACAGGCTTTGATTGATCTGGGAATCGGCAAGGACGTATACAGCACTTATGAAAATGGTATCAAACAGCCATTTTTCTCCATCGTGGCAAAGAGTGCAAATGAAGAACAGCAGACACAGTTTGTGGAAACCATAGAGAAGATACTGCAGGATGTGGTGCAGAAGGGGATTGATAAAAAAGCCTTTCTGGCCGGTCTGAATTACTATGAATTCCGTTATCGTGAAGCGGATTATGGCTCTCATCCCAAAGGACTTTTGTGGGGCTTACAGATGTTTGACAGCTGGTTGTATGATGACAGTAAGCCATTTCTTCATTTGGAAGCAAATGCCACTTATGCCGCATTAAAGAAATATGTGGATACCGGCTATTTTGAGAAACTGATACAGGAAGCAATTCTGGAGAACACACATAAGGTTGTATTGATGGTAAAGCCTGTGAAGGGACTTACCGCTAAGAAGGAGAAGGCTCTGGCAGACAAACTGGAACAGAAGAAACAAAGTCTTTCCGACCAAGAGATTCAGGCAATTGTGGAGGAGACAGAGGCACTCCGGATTTATCAGGAAGAGCCCAGCAGCAAGGAAGATCTGGAAAAGATTCCCCATCTGACAAGAGAGGATATCAGAAAAGAAGCGGAACCCTATGTGCTGGAAGAACGATCCGTGGAAGATACCACCATTCTTTTCCACCCCATCTTTACCAATCAGATCGGATATATCAAATTGCTCTTTGACATGCAGGATATTCCTTCTGAATATGTACCCTATATTGGTTTGCTAAAAGCCTTTATCGGTTTGCTGGATACAGAGCATTATTCCTATGGGGAGCTGTTCAATGAGATTCATTTTCAGACAGGCGGTATTGGTGCCGGGGTGAACACTTATCCAAATGCAGTGCAAAGACAACAGTTTAAGACTATGTTTGAAGTGAAGGTGAAGGCTCTATACGAGAAACAGGATAAAGCCTTTGAACTGATCCGTGAATTGCTTGTGGATACAAAATATGACAACTATAAGAGATTAAAGGAACTGATCGATGAAACCAAGTCACATGCACAGGCACATATGATTTCCGCCGGTCACTCTGTTGCGGCGATTCGTGCACTGTCCTATATCTCGCCTACGGCTGCTGTGGGTGAGCAGATAAGCGGTGTGGCATTCTATCGATTCCTGGAGGAGTTGGATACAGAATTTGAGGCAAAAAAAGAGCAAATTGCAACGGCTCTTGCAGATCTTGCCAAGCACATTTTCCGGGCTGATAATCTTCTGGTGGATTATACCGGAACGGAAGAGGGCTATGAAGCAATACCCGGTCATGTAGCAGAACTGAAGAAGGCTTTGTTCGTGGTGCAGGATAGAGGAGAAGGAATTCCCTTTGTTGCCCACAGGAAAAACGAAGGCTTTATGACCGCCGGGCAGGTACAGTACGTATGCCGGGCAGGCAACTATCGTGAGAAAGGACTTCCTTATACCGGTGCTCTCAGAGTATTGAAGACCATTATGGGCTATGAATATCTGTGGATTCAGGTTCGGGTAAAAGGTGGTGCCTACGGATGCATGTGCAGCTTCGGAAAATCCGGAGACAGCTTCTTCGTTTCCTACAGGGATCCACACCTTGCGCAGACGGTAAAGACTTACGAACAAATAGCTGATTTCGTGGAACAGTTTGAAGCGGATGAAGAAACCATGACCAAATATATCATCGGTACCATCAGTGAGCTGGATACGCCCTTTACCCCTGCTTCCAAGGGAACCTATTCCCTGACCGGATATCTTACCGGCTGCACCTATGAAATGATGCAGAAGGAGAGAGATGAAATCCTTCATATCGATGTAGAAGCGGTCAGGAAGCTTGCGGACTACATGAAAGCCATCATGGAATCTGACTGCTTCTGCGTGGTAGGTACGGAAGAAAAGATTCAGAATAAAAAAGAAATGTTCAGACAGATAGAGTATCTTTTCAATTAATAGAAGCGTCTTCTGTTTTGAAAGTATCGTAACTTATTGGGAACATTAAGCGAGAGCGTGTATGAAACAGACAAATAGGCTTAAGGCGTAGGAACACAATTCCGAAATGGGAGTTACAGATTAAGGCGTTTATAAATGTAATGAGATTCTTTATGGGGAGGAAAAACATGATGAAAAAGCAAATCACAAACAAATGGGCGGTTGGTCTGACAGCAGTTCTTGCAATGGCAATGCTGTGTGGCTGCGGAGCCGGAGCAGATTCAGCCGGCAATTACAAAAGTGAAGCACCGGTAGCAGCAACGGAGGCAGCATATGACGGTCTGTATGAGGAATACGACTATGCTGAGGAGGAATTGGTTGTTGAAGAGACGGCAGAAAGTGGAGAAGGTGCACAGGCAGAACAGATTAACGACCATGGCCGCAAGCTGATCCGCACCTATACCATAACTGCGGAGACAAAAGAATTTCAGAAGCTGATTGCGGATGTGGAAACACAGGTTACCGCACTTGGCGGTTATATCGAGAACTGCGATATGGGAGCCCGTTCTTACGGAGATGATACCCACTATGCCAATTATGTGATCCGTATTCCCAAAGATAAGGCACCGGGGTTTGTGGCACATGTGGAAGAGGCCTCCAATGTCACACAGAAGACAGAAAACGTGGAGGACGTAACCCTGTCTTATGTGGATCTGGAAAGCCATAAGAAGTCCTTACAGACAGAACAGGACAGATTGTTTGAACTGTTGGAACAGGCAGAAACCATTGAAGACATCATTACCATAGAAAGCAGACTTTCGGATGTCAGATATCAGCTGGAGAGTATGGAGTCCCAGCTGCGTACATATGATAATAAAATCGATTATTCCACCATTCATCTGAATATCAGAGAAGTGGAACAGATTACCGTTCCTGCCAAGAAGACTTTCATAGGCAGAATTTCAGAGGGTCTGGTGGAAAACTTCAGAGATGTGGGAGAGGGACTGGTAGACATTCTCGTATGGTTTATCACAGGCCTGCCATATTGGATTCTGCTGGCAGTACTCGTACTTCTTGTGATCATCATAGTTAAGCTATGCCAAAAGTCAGCCCAAAAGCGTAGAATGAAGGCGTGGGAAAAACAGCAGAAGCAGATGGCTGCAGCAGCTGCAGCAGCTGCAAACGAGAATGCCACACAGAAGTCTGACGCAGAGGAAGCAAAATAAAATAAAACTGACGCCCAGGCGTTATGGAATGGAGACAACATGAATGCAAAGTACAAATCCGGCTTTGCCACTTTGATCGGAAGACCAAATGTGGGTAAATCCACGTTAATGAACTGCATTATCGGGCAGAAGATTGCCATCACATCCAACAAACCACAGACAACCAGAAACAGGATTCAGACAGTATATACCAGCGAAACAGGACAGATCGTTTTCCTGGATACACCCGGTATCCATAAGGCTAAAAATAAGCTGGGCGATTATATGGTGCATGCGGCGGAGCGAACCTTAAAAGAAGTAGATGTGGTTTTGTTTCTGGTAGAGCCAAGCACCTTTATCGGTGCCGGAGAACAGCATATTATAGAAATGCTAAAGACCATCCATACACCTGTCATTCTGGTAATCAACAAGGTGGACACCGTGAAGAAGGATGAGATTCCTGCCTTTATTGAAGCCTACCGAAAACAGATGGACTTTGCAGAGATTGTTCCTTTGTCCGCGTTGAAGGAGCGTAATGTGGATACCCTGGTTGACTGCATTTTCAAATACCTCCCTTACGGAGAGCCATACTATGATGAGGACACGGTAACAGACCAGCCGATTCGTCAGATCACGGCAGAACTGATCCGTGAGAAAGCCTTAAAGTGTCTGGAAGACGAGGTGCCTCATGGAGTGGCAGTAACCATTGAGAATATGGTTTTCAAAAAGACCATTGTAGATGTGGAAGCCACTATCATTTGTGAGAGAGATTCACACAAGGGTATCATCATCGGAAAACAGGGTGCCATGTTGAAAAAAATCGGAACCATGGCCCGAAAGGATATAGAAGATCTGGTAGAGCAAAAGGTCAATCTGAAGCTTTGGGTGAAGGTGAAGAAGGACTGGAGAGACAGTGATTTCCTGCTCAAAAACTTCGGATACAATCAAAAAGAATTGAGAGATTAAGTGACACATATTTTCAAGCAATTTGCACACTCTAATCTTAAACATAGGATTAGAGGTGTTGTATGAAAGAAACAGATTCTTGGAAAACATTTGAGCGTACCGGAACAGTAAAGGATTACCTGCAATACAAAAGCAGTGTAGACCGGGCAACAAAGGAACGTATGCAGTTAACATGCAGTGTACGTGAGCGGATGGAACCGAAGAAAAAAGAGGCAAATGCAGGACGCCTATCAGCGGGAACAGATGGCGGAATGTAAAAGGATTGCTTATTCCACGGTTTTGGAATGGGGTTGGATTAACTGGTATGAAGGATTTTGTGGAAGTAACCGGTATGGTGCTTACAGCAACTCCTGTAGGAGAATCGGATAAACGAGTCGTTATTCTGACAAAAGAAAGAGGCAAGATCACAGCCTTTGCAAGGGGCGCCAGGAGGCCGGGAAGCCGGTTCCTGGCGGCAACCAATCCCTTTTCTTTTGGTGAATTCAAATTATATGAAGGCAGAAATGCTTACACCCTTGCAGAAGTAACGATACAAAATTATTTCGAACAAATGCGCACCGATTATGACGCAGCCATGTATGGCATGTATTTTCTGGAAGTTATGGATTATTACACCAGAGAAAATAATGACGAATGCGAAATGTTGAAGCTGCTGTATCAGTCCTTGAGGGCTCTGATCAATGAAAATCTGGACAACCGGCTTGTTCGCTGCATCTTTGAGATGAAGACTCTGGTAATCCAGGGCGAATTTCCGGGAGAACCAAAAGAAGGAGAATGGCTGGAGGGAACCCTGTATGCCATTGGCTTCATTATGAATACGCCCATAAGGAGTTTGTACACGTTTGGTGTGAAAGAAAATGTGCTTTTGGAACTGCAGCGCATCAGTGAAGAGTATTGCAAACGCTACATAGGCCATCATTTTCACAGTCTAGACATGATAATTTAGAGATGCTATAATATTGCGGTGTTTAGTGCACACAGAAAGGCAGAACCGATGAAAAAGAAATTGGTGATTGGAGCGGTCCTATTACAGATGATTTGTTGCGTGGGTTGTTCTGCGGTTGCCGAAAATCCTGTTAATTCCTCCCTTACTATTGATAAGAAGGGAAAAATTGAGTCAGTCATTGTGGAGCCTTTTGAGGAACCTTACCTTCAGTTGGAGGAGCTGCAGGCTATGATTGACGAGGAAGTAGCAGCATATAATCAGGAGGCCGGAAACCAGGCAGTAGTTGCCGATAAAGCATATCTGAGTGAACAGAACGGTACAGTAATAGAAAAAATTACTTTTGCTGACTATACCCATTATGCAAAGTTTAATGACCGTAATTTTTTTGTTGGTACCATAGAGGAAGCTTTACAGACCGGCTATCAGTTCAAGGTGGCATTGGAAAGTCTGGGAGAAGAAGGCAAAACCATTTCTCCCGAACAACTGGATGATCTGAAGGAGTTCAACATCCTGATTGTGGACGAGCCGGGAGATTATCATTTATACGGAACACCCGGATTTGCCAGTCATGATGTTTCACTGATCGGTAAGAAGAGCGTTAATGTTTCAGAGGAAATGGAAGGCATTGCATATATTCTGTTCCAATAAGAAACACAAAGTAAAAGTTTAGGAAAAAGCGGACTTTAGGATATTTTACAGTCCGTAAGAAAATGGATGAGAAAGTTTACTGTCCGGAGAGATAGCCCGGCAGGAGCAAATATAAAGAAAAAGAGGAAGTGACAGTTATGGAAAAGACAATGGAAAAGATTGTGGCACTGGCCAAAGCAAGAGGATTTGTATATCCCGGTTCAGAGATTTACGGTGGCCTTGCGAATACATGGGACTATGGTAACCTTGGCGTTGAGCTTAAGAACAACGTAAAAAAGGCATGGTGGCAGAAGTTTGTCATGGAGAACCCCTACAACGTTGGTGTGGACTGTGCGATTCTGATGAACCCTCAGACCTGGGTTGCGTCCGGTCACCTGGGTGGTTTCTCCGATCCTTTGATGGATTGTAAAGAATGTCATGAAAGATTCCGTGCAGATAAATTGATCGAAGATTTCTGTGCAGAGAAGGGGATTGAACTTCCAAAGCCCATCGACGCTTTTTCGCAGGAAGAAATGAAGAACTTTATCGAGGAAAACAATATTCCCTGTCCTACATGCGGCAAACATAACTTTACAGATATCAGACAGTTTAACCTGATGTTCAAAACCTTCCAGGGTGTAACGGAAGATGCCAAGAATACTGTATATTTGAGACCTGAAACAGCACAGGGTATTTTCGTCAACTTTAAAAATGTACAGAGAACCTCCAGAAAGAAAATTCCTTTCGGAATCGGTCAGATCGGTAAGTCTTTCAGAAATGAGATCACTCCCGGTAACTTTACCTTCCGTACCAGAGAGTTCGAGCAGATGGAACTGGAATTTTTCTGCGAACCCGGTACTGATTTAGAGTGGTTCCAGTACTGGAGAGCATTCTGTCGTGACTGGTTGCTTTCTCTCGGAATCAAGGAAGACGAGATGCGTCTGCGTGACCACGATCCGGAAGAACTTTGCTTCTACAGTAAAGGTACTACCGACATTGAGTTCCTGTTCCCATTTGGTTGGGGTGAACTGTGGGGCATTGCAGATAGAACAGACTATGACTTAACGCAGCATCAGAATGTATCCGGTGAGGATATGTCCTATTTTGATGATGCCAAGGGTGAGAAGTATGTTCCTTACGTTGTAGAGCCTTCCCTTGGTGCTGACCGTGTGGTTCTTGCTTTCCTTTGCGCTGCATACGATGAGGAAAATATCGGTACAGAAGAAAATCCGGATATCAGAACAGTAATGCATTTCCATCCTGCTCTGGCACCTGTGAAGATCGGTGTATTACCGTTATCCAAGAAATTGAACGAAGGTGCAGAGAAGATTTTTGCCCAGTTATCCAAAAAGTATAACTGTGAATTCGATGACAGAGGTAATATCGGTAAGAGATATCGCCGTCAGGACGAGATCGGTACTCCTTTCTGCATTACATATGATTTTGAGTCTGAGACAGACCAGTGTGTAACGGTTCGTTTCCGTGATTCCATGGAACAGGAACGAGTTGCGATCGCTGACCTGGATGCATACTTCGCAGATAAATTTACTTTTTAAGATCTAGGAGGAAAAAATGAAACAGTTTACTTCTAAAGAATTGAGAAAAAGCTGGTTAGAGTTCTATAAAGAACGTGGCCATGTGGATGTGGGAGCTGTGTCTCTGGTATCTGATGGTTCCACAGGTGTATTGTTCAATGTAGCAGGTATGCAGCCCTTGATGCCTTATCTGTTGGGGCAGAAGCATCCTCTTGGTACAAGACTTTGTAACGTACAGGGATGTGTTCGTACCAATGATATCGATTCCGTAGGAGATAAGAGCCATGTTACATTCTTTGAAATGATGGGTAGCTGGTCTCTTGGCGACTACTTCAAAGAGGATCGTTGTAAATGGAGTTACGAGTTGTTGACACAGGTGTATGGTTTCGACAGAGATCATCTTGCAGCAACTGTATTTGCCGGTGATGAGAATGCTCCTCGTGATGAGGAAGGCGCACAGTGCCGTATTAACTCCGGCTTTAAGAAAGAGAATGTTTATTACCTTCCTGCGGAAGATAACTGGTGGGGACTGGAGTATGGTCCATGCGGTCCCGACTCGGAAATGTTCTACATTGCCGATGTACCGGATTGCGGTCCTAATTGTGGTCCCGGCTGCAGCTGCGGAAAATATACAGAACTTGGTAATGACGTTTTTATGCAGTATGAAAAGCATAAAGATGGACATTTGACTCCATTGGAACACAAGAATGTGGATACCGGTTGGGGATTGGAAAGAAACCTTGCATTCTTAAACGGAACAAAGGATGTATATAAGACAGACCTGTTTGCTTCTGTTATTAGGTATGTAGAGAAAACCTCCGGTGCTTCCTACGATGCAGATGATGAAAAATCAAAATCTATGAGAATTCTTGCAGACCATATGCGTACTTCTGTAATGCTGATCGGTGACCCTGCAAAACTGACTCCTTCCAATGGTGGTGCCGGTTATGTGCTTCGCCGTTTGATTCGCCGTGCAGTGAGACACGGACGTATGTTAGGTCTTGCAAAGGATAATCTGTTAAAGATTGCTACCGTGTATATTGATGAAGTGTATGCGGAAAGTTATCCAAACCTGGTACAGAATCGTGAGTTCATCTTAAAGGAACTGGATAAAGAGATTACCAGATTCGAGGCTACTCTGGAAAATGGTATGAAAGAGTTTAAGAAGATTCTGGATGAGAAGAAGGCTGCGGGCGAAAAAGAAATTGACGGTAAATCTGCATTTTATCTGTATGATACCTTTGGATTTCCTCTGGAACTGACCATAGAGATGGCAGGAGAAGATGGAATGACTGTGGATGAAAGCGGCTTTGCTTCCGCTATGGAAGAACAGAAGCAGATGGCAAGAGAAAATGCCAACTTCTCTCAAAAGGCTGTTGCTGTAAATATATACGAGGATCTGGATGAAAAGATCGTCAGTGAGTTTATCGGTTATGATTGTCTGCAGGCAGAAGATACCATTCTTGCACTTGCTAATAAGGATGCTCTGGTAGATACATTAGCCGAAGGCGAAGAAGGTACACTGATTGTTGCAAAAACACCTTTCTATGCAACCATGGGTGGTCAGAAGGGCGATATCGGTAGTATCACAACCGAAAACGGTGTGTTCTATGTAGATGAAGCAATTAAATTACCGGGCGGAAGAATCGGACATGTTGGTAAAGTTGCTTCCGGAACCATCAGTGTTGGTGCAAAAGCTACGCTTTCCGTATGCGATCAGAACAGAGCAGCAACCTGTAAGAACCATTCCGCAACACACCTGTTACAGAGTGCTCTGCAGGAAGTGCTTGGTGAGGATGTTGAACAGCAGGGTTCCTACCAGGATTCTGCAAGAACCCGTTTCGACTTTAGCTATGGTAAGGCCATGACAGCTGAAGAAATCGCTAAAGTAGAAGAAATCGTTAACAAGAAGATTAACGAATCTATGGATGTATGTACAGATGTGATGTCCATCGATGAAGCAAAGAAAACAGGTGCCATGGCTCTGTTTGGAGAGAAGTATGGGGAAACCGTAAGAGTTGTATCCATGGGTGACTTCTCCAAAGAACTTTGCGGTGGTACCCATGTAAAGAATACAGGTGATATCGCAAACTTTAAGATACTCGCCGAAAGCGGTGTAGCTGCAGGTGTTCGTCGTATCGAAGCAATCACCGGTTCCAACGTAATGGAATATTATGCAAAGAGGGAAGAAGAATTGAATGCAGCTGCTGCGGCAGCAAAAACCACCCCTGCAGAGCTTGTGAAGAAGATTGAAGCAATGCAGAAGCAGATTAAAGAACTTTCTTCCGAAGTGGAATCCTTGAAGGCAAAAGCTGCGAAAGAGGCTCTTGGTGATGTTATGAATCAGGTGAAAGAAGTGAAAGGTGTGAAACTCCTTGCTACTTCCGTATCCGGTGTTGATATGAATGGCCTTCGTGATCTGGGCGATCAGCTGAAAGCAAAGCTTGGAGAAGGCGTAATCGTATTGATTTCTGATGCTGACGGCAAAGTAAACATGGTTGCCATGGCAACAGAAGAGGCTATGGCGAAAGGTGCTCACGCCGGTAATCTGATCAAAGGCATTGCTGCTCTGGTAGGCGGCGGTGGCGGTGGACGTCCTAATATGGCTCAGGCCGGTGGTAAGAACCCTGCCGGAATCCCGGAAGCAGTAGCCAAAGCAGCAGAAGTGCTCGAGGGACAGCTGTAAGCAAGAACGCCTCGTGAAGGATGCGAACTTCCGCGTAATGAAATACTCAAAAAAATTCAGATATTTGCTCAAAAAATTTCTTGACGGGTAGCAGATTTGTGCTATAATACTTTTTGTGTATGTGGAAACATACATTAATAACCCAATCAGTCAAGAAGCTTGAAGGGACTGAAGGGAGGTCAGGTGTAAGAATGTCAAACATTATCGTTAAAGAAAACGAGACTTTAGATAGTGCATTACGTCGTTTTAAGAGAAGTTGTGCAAAAGCTGGTATCCAGCAGGAAATTCGTAAGAGAGAACATTACGAAAAACCCAGCGTAAGACGTAAAAAGAAATCTGAAGCTGCCAGAAAACGTAAATACAATTAATCAGAG
>CALZKI010000020.1 GCA_945787995.1 uncultured Lachnospiraceae bacterium
CAGCCGGTTCCGAAGAGCTATTACTTTATCTATACGTTCATATTGATTTCCATGGTGTTCGTGAGCAGATTCTCTTACAGATTCTTCAGAGGTCTGAAGCATAAGCGGAACAATAAGGATAACAATATATCTGTTATGATCATTGGTGCCGGCGAAGCTGCCAATGTGATCATCAAGGAGATCATTAACAGTAATTTTTCTACCATGAAGATCAAATGCATCATCGATGATGATAAGGGTAAATGGGGCAGATTTATTCAGGGTATCAAAGTGGTTGGAGGCCGTGACAAGATTATTGAATGTGCTGATCTGTATCAGATCGATCAGATTATCATTGCAGTTCCCTCCATTACCAGAACAGAGATGAAGGCAATCCTGGATATCTGTAAGGAAACCAACTGTAAATTGCGTTCTTTGCCGGGCATGTATCAGCTGGTAAACGGTGATGTGAGTGTAAGCAAATTGCGGGATGTGGAAGTAGAAGATCTGCTGGGCAGGGAACCTATACAGGTAGATCTGGATTCCATTCTGGGCTATGTAAAAGATAAAACGATTCTGGTTACCGGTGGCGGCGGCTCTATCGGCAGTGAACTTTGCAGACAGATAGCCACCCACTCTCCGAAACAACTGATCGTCGTAGATATCTACGAAAACAGCGTGTACGATGTGCAGCAGGAATTGAAAGTATCTCATCCGGATCTGGATCTGGTGGTACTCATTGCTTCTGTGCGGAATACCAACCGTATGAACTGGATATTTGATCATTATAAACCGGATATTGTGTACCATGCAGCAGCACATAAGCACGTACCGCTGATGGAAGACAGTCCCAATGAGGCGATTAAGAACAATGTTTTCGGTACCTTTAAGGTGGCTCAGGCGGCTGCTATGTCCGGCGTAAAGCGGTTTGTCATGATCAGTACCGACAAGGCGGTAAATCCAACCAATATTATGGGCGCCAGCAAGCGTATCTGTGAGATGATCATCCAGACCTTTAACAAGCATTATGATACAGAGTTTGTGGCGGTACGTTTCGGTAATGTGCTTGGCAGTAACGGCTCGGTAATTCCTTTGTTTAAAAAGCAGATTGCGGAAGGTGGTCCGGTTACGGTGACACATCCGGACATTATCCGCTACTTTATGACCATTCCGGAAGCGGTATCTCTGGTTCTGCAGGCAGGAGCTTACGCAAAAGGCGGCGAGATTTTCGTGCTGGATATGGGTTCCCCGGTAAAAATTCTGGATCTTGCCAAAAACCTGATCCGATTATCAGGATATAAGGTTGGAGAAGATATCAAGATAGAGTTTACAGGTCTTCGTCCCGGTGAAAAGCTGTTTGAAGAATTGCTGATGGATGAGGAAGGCATGAAAGAGACCGACAACAAACTGATCCATATCGGTCGGCCTATCGAGCTGGATGAGGAGGAGTTCTTTGCCATATTAAAGGAACTGAACGATACCAGCAAATTAGAGGATCAGGACATACGACCTATTGTGAAGAAACTGGTTCCCACCTATCATTACAAGGAGTAATGGATCTTTACAGAATGTTATGAAATAGCAGAATGATGTAACTTTCCATAGTTACAGATTCTTCCCGGAACGGAGGCTATATGAATAAAACCACATTTACACCCTTTGAAAAAAAAGTATGGCTCAGTTCTCCTACTATGCATGGACCGGAGTTGGCATACGTAACAGAGGCGTATGAGACCAACTGGATGTCTACGGTTGGGGCAAATATCAATGAAGTAGAACGTATTACCTGTGAGAAGGTTGGCTGCGGCTATGCAGTGGCTTTGTCAGCGGGAACTGCTGCACTCCATATGGCTGTGAAACTGGCGGGAGTAAGACCGGGAGATAAGGTATTCTGTTCCGACATGACCTTTGATGCTACAGTAAATCCGGTGGTATATGAGGGTGGTGTTCCTGTTTTTATTGATACAGAATATGATACCTGGAATATGGACCCGGTTGCTCTGGAAAAAGCCTTTGATCTTTATCCGGAGGTGAAAGTGGTGGTGGTAGCGCACCTTTATGGTACACCGGGTAAAATAGATGAAATCAAGGCGGTATGTAAGAAACATCATGCCACATTGATCGAAGATGCGGCGGAATCCCTGGGTGCTTCCTATAAAGGAAAGCAGACCGGCTCTTTTGGCGATTACAACATTATATCTTTTAACGGCAATAAGATTATTACCGGTTCTGCCGGAGGTATGCTTCTTACAGATGAGGAAGAAGCAGCGAAAAAGGTTCGCAAGTGGTCTACCCAGGCCAGAGAGGATGCACCCTGGTATCAGCATGAGGAACTGGGATACAATTATCGGATGAGCAATGTGATCGCAGGCGTGGTGCGTGGCCAGTATCAGTTTCTGGAAGAACATATCGCACAGAAGAAAGCAATCTATGAAAGATATAAAAATGGATTGAAAGATCTGCCTGTTGAGATGAATCCCATGAATTTGGTGGATTCAGAACCAAACTACTGGTTATCCTGTATGATTATCGATCCTGCAGCCATGTGCAAACAGGTCCGTGGAGAACAGGAGGTTTTGTTTGTTCCTGAAGAAGGAAAATCCTGCCCCACAGAGATTCTGGAACTGTTGGCCAAGAATAATGCGGAAGGCAGACCTATCTGGAAACCGATGCACATGCAACCCATTTATCGGATGCACGGATTTGTTACCAGAGAAGGGAATGGACGTGCCAAGACAAACGCCTACATCAGTGGCGGTACAAAAGGTGCAGACGGAAACCCTCTGGATGTGGGAATGGATATCTTCCATAGGGGCTTGTGCCTGCCAAGTGATAACAAGATGACAAGAGAGCAGCAGGATCGCATTATTGAAATGGTCAAGAGCTGTTTTTCATAGAAGGGGACTGAGACGGAGTTTTGCTATGTACGCGAAATATGTGAAGCGAATGCTGGATTTTTTGATAGCTTTGGTAGGTCTTGTGGTGGCAAGCCCGATCCTCCTTATTGTGGCTGTTCTGGTTCGGACAAAACTGGGCAGTCCTGTTCTGTTTGCCCAGGAAAGACCCGGTAAAGATGAGAAGATATTCAAATTATATAAATTTCGCTCCATGTCCGATGCCAGAGATGAACAGGGCAATCTGTTACCGGACAAAGATCGTCTGACTCCTTTCGGGAAAATGCTGCGGGCAACCAGCCTGGATGAGTTGCCGGAGCTTTTTAACATATTGAAAGGGGATATGAGCCTGATCGGACCAAGACCTTTGCTGGTCAGTTATCTTCCCTGGTATACAGAACGGGAACAGCTTCGTCATACGGTTCGGCCCGGACTCACCGGTCTTGCACAGGTCAGCGGCAGAAATTCTCTGGTTTGGGACAAGCGTCTGGAAAAGGATGTGGAGTATGTGGAACATCTGTCCTTCATGATGGACTTAAAAATTCTGTTTATGACTGTGAAAAAAGTGGTGTGTAAGGATGATGTGGCGGAAGATACCAATGTGATTGAAGGCAATTTCGCAGAAATCCGTAAACAACAGAAGCTGAGGGAAGAGATCAGTAGCAATAAGCCAATGGTGGAATAGTATTTGGGAGATAAAAGATGAAGCTTTTGATTTTAAGTGCCGGCACCAGAAATAAAGTGGTGCAGTATTTCAAGAAGGAATGTGGGCCTGAAGATCAGATTATTGCAACCGATTGCAGCAACCTGGCCCCTGCCATATATGATGCGGACAAATTTTACCTGGTGCCCCGTATTGATCATCCGGACTATTTATCTATTGTTTTGGAGATATGCAGAAAAGAAAGAATCACAGGCGCGTTGTCACTAATTGATCCCGAACTGAGCCTGCTGGCAAAGCATAAAGAAGCTTTTGCCGCAGTGGGAACTACCGTAATAGTTCCACCCTATGACCTTGTGGAAACCTGTTTTAATAAATACAGTATGTTTCAGCTGCTGACAGAAATGGGCATCCCAACCGGAGCCTGTTACATGGATAAAGAAGCCTTTTACCGGGATAAAGCAGCAGGCAAAATATCCTATCCGGTATTTGTCAAACCGGTTACAGGAAGCGCCAGCTTGCACATCAATAAAGTTTCTTCTGACCAGGAACTGGAGGTTTTGTTCCGGTTGTATTCTGATCTGATGATTCAGGAATACATGGACGGTCAGGAATACGGCGCTGATGTGTATATTGATATGATTACCGGTAAAGTAAGTTCTATTTTTGTGAAAAAGAAAATCAGAATGCGTGCCGGAGAAACGGATAAGTCTGTTTCATTTAAAGATGAAAAACTTTTTTCTTTGATACAAAATTTCGTTGAAACCTGCGGGTTTAGAGGAATCATTGACATAGATATCTTCGATATCGGAGGAGAATATTATATTTCTGAAGTCAATCCCCGCTTCGGAGGCGGATATCCCCATGCTTATGCCTGTGGAGTGAATGTTCCCAAATTGATTTTTGAAAACCTGAAAATGCAGGAAACAGTTCCCAACATCGGTGCATACGAAGAAGGAATTTGCATGATGAAATACAATGAGATTATGATTCAAAGAGTTGCAGACGATGAGATCGTGATGTAGGTCAAAGGAAATGCATTTATGAAAACAGTTTTGATTCTTGCCAATTCTTCCGGTGGATTATATGATTTCCGGAATGAATTGGTCCTGGAATTGCTAAAAAACTATAAAGTAGTTGTCAGTGTACCTGATCAGACAGCGGTGGAAAAGCTGGCAGAGGAAGGCTGTCAGGTTCTGCATACGGATATCAACCGAAGAGGCATGAACCCCCTGCAGGATATGGGACTTTTTCTTTCCTATTGGAAGCTGATGAAGGAAATGAAGCCGGATGTGGTACTTACATATACCATCAAACCAAACATCTATGGCGGGCTTTGTGCCGGATTCAGGAAGATTCCTTATCTTACCAATATTACCGGTCTGGGAACCACTTTTGAACGAGGCGGGATGCTGCAAAAGATGGTAGTGACTATGTACCGGATGGCGCTGAAGAAGGCAGAGTGTGTATTTTTCCAGAATGATAGAAATATGCAGATTTTCGATGAAAATGGCATTTTTGGAAAAAAGAAGAGAAGGGTAAGCGGATCCGGCGTTAATCTGGAGAAGCATCCTTATGAAGCATATCCGGCCAGAGAAAAACCAAGATTTCTTTACGTGGGCCGGTTGATGAAAGAAAAAGGAATAGATGAATTTCTATACAATGCAAAACGGTTTGGAAATTGCGCAGAATTTGATATAATAGGATATTGCGAAGAAGCATATCAGGAGAAAGTGGATGCGTTGGCGGAGGAGGGACTTGTCAGATTCCATGGATTCCGTGAAGATGTCAACACATTTTATAAAGACGCAGATGGAGTCATCATTGCTTCCTATCACGAAGGCATGTCAAATGTCCTGCTGGAGGCGGCTGCTACCGGACGACCGGTGCTGGCTACGAATATTCCGGGATGTAAGGAAGCCGTGGAGGATAACGTGACCGGTTTTCTCTTTGCACCCCGCAGTGAAAAGGCGCTGGAGGAAACCATAGAACAGTTTCTTGCGTTGCCGGTTCACAGAAGAGAAGAAATGGGAAAAGCGGCAAGGCGGAAAATGGAACTGGAATATGACCGTTCCCAAGTGGTGAATGCCTACATGGAAGAGATCAATGCGCTTCTTTCGTAAGATATAGCACACTTTCTTTTGTAAAATATAGCACGCTTTCTTTTTTGGGTGTTGATCAACCTATTTATGTATGAAGAGGACAGGCACAGATGCAACGGTGCCGGAATGGAGATGGATAAGGATATGAATTTGTATGAGAAGATTGTAAATGGAGAAGAGAAACTGTCTCTGGTAGGTCTTGGCTACGTAGGTATGCCTATTGCAGTAGCTTTTGCAAAGAAAATCAAGGTCATCGGTTTTGATTTAAATGAGGCGAAAATCAACCTTTACAAAAACGGTATTGATCCTACCAATGAGGTTGGAAATGAAGTGATTAAGAATACAAAGGTAGATTTCACAGCAGACCCTACCAGACTGAAGGAAGCCAAATTCCATATTGTTGCCGTGCCTACTCCGGTAAATGAGGATCATACACCTGACTTAACACCGGTGGAAGGAGCCAGCAGATTGCTGGGTCAGAATCTGACAAAGGGTTCCATTGTTGTATTTGAATCTACCGTGTATCCGGGGGTAACAGAAGATATCTGTGTCCCGATTCTGGAAAAGGAGTCCGGTTTGAAATGCGGCGTGGATTTCAAAATCGGTTACTCACCGGAGCGTATCAATCCCGGGGACAAGGTACATCGCCTGGAGACCATTACCAAGATCGTGTCCGGCATGGATGAAGAAACCCTGGAGGAAGTTGCAAAAGTATATGAGCTGGTAGTGGATGCCGGGGTGTATCGAGCAGAAAGCATCAAGGTTGCGGAAGCGGCAAAAGTCATCGAAAACAGCCAGCGTGATATTAACATTGCGTTTATGAACGAATTGTCCATGATCTTCCATAAAATGGGCATTGATACGAAAGCAGTGTTGGAAGCTGCCGGAACCAAATGGAATTTCCTGAAGTTTTTCCCCGGCCTGGTGGGTGGACACTGTATCGGTGTAGATCCCTATTATTTAACCTATAAAGCAGAACAGCTTGGTTATCATTCCCAGATTATCCTTTCGGGACGTCGAATTAACGATGACATGGGAAAATATGTAGCGGAAAGCCTTGTGAAGAACCTGATCAAGGCAGATATTCAGGTGAAGGGTGCGAAGGTAGCTATTCTCGGATTCACCTTCAAGGAAAACTGTCCTGACACAAGAAATACAAAAGTAATCGATATCTATAAGGAACTGGGAGAATATGGCATTACTCCGGTGGTAGTGGACCCGGCTGCAGATGCGGATGAAGCCAAGAGACTGTACGGTATTACATTTGCAACCATGGAAGATGTGAAGGATATGGATGCGGTTCTGATTGCTGTTGCCCATGATCTGTTCCTGGGGTATGAAAAAGAACAGGTCAGCGGATTCTTCAATCCGGCTCACAGCAAGAAAGTTCTTATGGATATTAAAGGAATCCTGCATAAACAGGAGTACGATACAGAAGACTATATGTATTGGAGACTGTAGACGTATCTGAAGCACTTAGTGAAAGCGGGTGAGCGGATTTTTCTGCCCCTGCAGACAGAAACTCTTGGTTGTGAAAATCGGAATAAATAGGAGCGTGAGAATATGGGATACAAGGAATTAAGATTCCCTGAAAAAAGTGTGTTTTTAATTACCGGCGGTGCCGGCTTTATCGGATCCAACCTTTGTGAAGCATTGCTGTCCATGGGGTATGAGGTCAGATGTCTGGATAACCTCTCCACAGGTAAAATGGAAAACATTCAACCCTTTATGGAGAATCCCAAGTTTACATTTATCCAGGGAGATATCCGGGATCTGGATACCTGCCTGAAGGCAACGGAAGGCGTCCGCTATGTGATGAACCAGGCTGCCTGGGGTTCTGTTCCAAGAAGTATTGAGATGCCCTTGCTCTACGAAGAGATCAATATTCGGGGAACCCTGAATATGATGGAAGCCTCCAGACAGAATGGTGTGAAGAAATTTGTCTATGCATCCAGCTCTTCTGTATATGGGGACCATCCGGTGCTTCCCAAAAAGGAAGGACAGGAAGGTAATCTGCTTTCCCCCTATGCGTTAACCAAGAGAGTGGATGAGGAGTACGGCAGACTGTATAAAGTTCTGTATGATTTGGATACGTATGGCCTTCGTTACTTTAATGTGTTCGGAAGACGTCAGGATCCGGACGGTGTGTATGCAGCAGTGATTCCAAAGTTTATCAAACAGCTGTTAAATGACGAAGCTCCCACTATCAACGGTGACGGAAAACAGTCCAGAGACTTTACTTATATTGACAATGTTATTGAAGCAAACCTGAAGGCTTGTCTGGCTTCTTCGGAAGCTGCCGGTGAGGCCTATAACATCGGCGCGGGGGGAAGAGAATACCTGATTGACATTTACTATAATCTTTGTTCTGCCCTTGGCAAAGAGATCGATCCGATTTTCGGACCCGCAAGAAAAGGTGATATCAGAGATTCCAATGCGGACATCAGTAAGGCAAGGAAATTGTTGGGATATGATCCTGCCTATGATTTCAAAAAAGGTATCGCTTTGGCAATTGACTGGTATAAAGAAAACCTGTAACGTGGGCTCTGAACCATTACAATACCCGGATAACGAACCTCTTTTATGGGAGCTACCTCCCGTAAAAGAGGTTTTCTTGAAAATAGTAGAGCATTCTATGTATGGAGCATTCTATGATTGATAGAAATGAAATGGAACAACTGATAAGAAGCGCGGAGAACGAGCTGATGGACATTCCCAAAGTGCCCCTGTACGTGCTGGTCAAGGACTGGATCAATCAGAATATCCTTGGCCGTCTGGTGGCACCTCAGGATATCATTTCCTGGCCAAAAGGCTGCCTGGCAGTAGGACTTCTGGCCCAGGGGGAAGCGGATGCTGTGCTTGATTATTATGGGATCTGGCAAAAAAAGAAAGCTCCCCTGTACCTGGTAGATGATATGCTGATGGGACAGGCCTTTCTGCTGTTGGGGGATGCTGCCCAAAAGAGACAAAAAGAGAGTGGCGAATCCTTTCCTAAGAGACTGTGGAATGACTATCGTTATGATCAGGCGATGCATCAGATGATGGCATTTCTATATGCTCATGACAAGGATGAAAAAGGTTCACTTCCCTATCGGCCATTGCATAAAAACTATCGCATTTTTGCAGATGGTATTGGCATGATATGTCCCTTTGCCTGTGGCTATGGGGTGAAGTATAGAGATAAAGAAGCAGTAAAACTGGCGGTAAGACAGATTGTAAATTTTTTCCAATATGGCATGGATGAAGTGACCGGACTTCCCTATCATGTATATAAATATCGGGGAGAGGAATCTTCTGAAAAGCTGGGTCTTCTCGGATGGGGAAGAAGCGTGGGATGGATTGCTTACGGACTGGCTGCTTCTTTGGAGATGCTGGAGAGGGATAAAGAAACATTTCGGGAGGCATATGATACCATCTATACTTATCTGGAGAAGCTGTTACAGGCAGCAGGCGAATATGTGAGACAGGACGGACTTTTCGCGTCTTCCCTCATGGAGAAGGACGCACCTGTGGACACCTCTGCTTCTGCCATGATTTTGTATGCTTACCGTTATTATGGAGAGATACCAAAGGGAGAACGCGAGAACCCCGATCAACAGGCATTCCGGATGCAGGCACAACAGATTTGTGATCGAGGAATGCTTTCTCTGGAGACCTATTGTAAAGATGGCAAAGTGTTGCAGGCTCAAAGTGAGTGCCTGGATATCGGCGTATATGGAACAAATTATGATTCATACCCATGGTCGCTGGGCATGGCCATGAGAGTGCTGCACTTTGACAGGTAAGCGAACTTGAATTGTTGATTGGAGAGACAGATGAAAATAGCAGTTCGTATGGACGATATTACACCGGATATGGATTGGAAAGCATTCTATCGGGTGAAAGAAATATTGGATCGGGCAGGTATCAAGCCTTTGCTTGGCATCGTTCCGGATAATCGGGATCCTAATCTACACAAATGCGACAACAGGCAGGATTTTTGGGAAGTGATGCGAAGCCTGCAGGCGGAGGGCTGGTGTATGGCGTTGCATGGTATGCACCATAACTATACTTCTGAAAAAGGTGGTTTGTTTCCGCTCAATAACCTGTCGGAATATGTAGGATTGCCTTATGCAGCACAGTGCGAAATGATTCGCCGGGGTAAAGACATTCTGGAGCGGAATGGGATTCATACTACCCTGTTCATGGCACCTGCCCACAGCTATGACAGAAACACCTTAAAAGCTTTGGTGATGAACGGATTTACCGGGGTGACAGACGGATTCGGTGATATGCCGTATCAGTATAAGAACCTGACCTTCTATCCGATCTCTTTCCGGATGGAAAAGACCCTGCAGAAAAAGAACGGTTATTCCACCATGGTGCTTCATGCCAATACCATGACAGAGAAGGATTTTGAGGTGTTGGAAAACAGACTCAGTGATCGAAAGCTGTATACCAACTGTGAGTTCATTTCCTATCAGGACTATTTACAGGTGCCGGCCAGAAGACAGACATGGGTCAACAGATCTCTGGAGTGGAGTATGGCAACCACGAAGCGACTGCTGGTAAAACTGAAAGGAATTTTGAAAAAATAAATATCTGTAACTTATAAGCATATCGCAAGCGATATGCTTTTTTACGTTATAGGAAATTCCGAGGAATTTCCTATAACGTAAAAAATGCTCCGCAAGGATGCGCACGCTTTTGCAGTGGAATAATGTCGCTTAAAGCAACGCAAAAGCGGCGCAGAATATCGCGTTGCGATATTCTTTATTCCTTATTTGGGGATAATGTGATAAAATACACTATGTATGTCATGAACAATGGGGTGCGTGTGTGCTCTTGAACGTAAACCCCTGAAAATGTGAGGTTGTCTATGAAAATATTGCATGTTTTGGGCACCACCAATCTGGGTGGCGCCGAAAGCAGAATCATGGATTTATATCGAAATATAGACAGACAGCAGGTGCAATTTGACTTTCTGGTACACATGAATGGAAAAGCCTATAGGAAGGCAATTGCTTCCGGCGTGGCACCGGAGAACCTTCGGGAGGAAGGCTACTTTGATCAGGAGATCAAAGCATTGGGCGGTCATGTGTATGCCCTACCTGCTTTTCGCCTCTATAATTATTTTGCATATAAGAAGGCTGTAAAGCACTTTTTCAGACAACATGCCGGAGAGTACGATGTGGTACATGGACACATGACCTCTACCGCTTCCCTCTATCTGCCCATTGCAAAGAAGCAAGGGGGTTCCGTTACCATTGCACATGCCAGAAGCGCCGGGGTGGATCATGGCCTGAAAGGTACGCTTACAAAATGGCTGCGGAAAGACTTGTGGAAGAAGGCAGATTACCTTTTTACCTGCTCGCAGCTGGCTGCCAGGGCAGTGTTTGGCCGAGAAGCTATTTTCTTTCCCAATGCCATTGATACGGAATCCTATCGTTTCAACCGGCAAACAAGAGATGAGATCAGGACAGAACTTGGTATAACAGAGGATACCTTTGTGCTTGGCCATGTAGGACGATTTCATTACGCGAAGAATCACGAATATCTGCTGAGGGTATTTGATGTTTTTCATAAACAGGTTCCCCATAGCAGGCTACTGCTGTTGGGAGACGGACCGGGGTTCCGGGCACAACAGGACTTAGCAAAGGAACTGGGGATAGCTGAGGCGGTCATATTTGCGGGGAATAAGAGGAACCCGGCACCCTATTACAATGCTATGGATTGCTTTGTGTTCCCTTCCAGATTTGAAGGCCTTCCGGGTACTGCCATAGAGGCCCAGACTTCCGGGCTTCCTTGCATCCTCTCGGATGCGATAGCACAAGAAACAGAAGTAACTGACCGGGTTGTATGGAAAAGCATTCAAGAGGCTCCGGAGCAGTGGGCAAATCAGGTTTTGGTGTTCTATCAAAACTTGAAAGACCAACAGACAGAGGATTCTTATGATGAACATAAGGTTGCTGAAGCGCGCCAAAAATATGCAGATCAGGTTGGGCTGGCAGGATTTGATGTAAAGGTGCAGGCAGCACGGTTGCAGGAGATGTACCGGAACATTAAGCGAGAGCGTGCCTGAAACAGATAGGTAGATCTTAGGCGTAGGAATACAATTTCGAGAAGGAAGATAAAAAAGGAAAAGGTAAACCCATGGATTTAAATCATAAAACTATATTGGTGACAGGTGCGGCCGGATTTATCGGCGCGAATCTGGTGTTACGGTTATTGAAAGACACGAAAGGTACAACCATTGTCGGCTTGGACAACCTGAACGATTACTATGATGTGGCAATCAAGGAATTTCGATTGGAGCAGATAGCAATAGAAGAAAAAAAGGCGGAGGAAAAAGGCAACCGCTGGGTGTTTATCAAAGGTAGCATCGCAGATGGTTCTTTGGTGCAGGACATCTTTGCAAAGTATCAGCCAAGGGTGGTGGTGAATCTGGCGGCACAGGCCGGGGTTCGCTATTCCATCAGTCATCCGGAAGAATACATGGAGTCCAATATGATGGGATTCTATCAAATACTGGAAGCCTGCAGACATTCTTATGATGATGGAAAGACAGGGGTAGAACATCTGGTATATGCATCTTCTTCCTCTGTATACGGCAGCAACAAAAAAGTACCTTACTCTACAAAGGATCAGGTGGATCACCCGGTTTCTTTGTATGCCGCTACCAAGAAATCAAACGAATTGATGGCCCATGCTTATGCCAAGCTTTATAATATCCCTTCTACAGGTCTCCGTTTCTTTACCGTATATGGACCTGCAGGCAGACCGGATATGGCTTATTTCGGGTTTACCAATAAACTGCTGAAAGGCGAAACCATCGAGATCTTCAACTATGGTAACTGTAAAAGGGATTTCACCTATATTGACGATATTGTGACGGGTGTGCAGCTTGTTATGCAAAAGCCTCCGATCAGAGAAAACGGAGAGGATGGGCTTCCTATACCGCCTTATGCACTTTATAACATTGGGAACAATCAACCTGAAAATTTACTGGATTTTGTGGACATTTTGCAGCAGGAGCTGGTCAGTGCCGGGGTTCTGCCGTCAGACTTTGACTTCGAAGCGCACAAGAAACTGGTGCCTATGCAGCCCGGAGATGTACCGGTTACCTACGCTGATACCACGGAACTGGAGCGGGATTTCGGCTTCAAACCACAGACCGATCTGCGCCGGGGATTAAGAGAATTTGCAAGGTGGTATAAAGCCTTTTATCAAAATTGACTTGCATCGAAAATGTAGTATCGAAAACGGATAAAATCGGCAGGATCAGAACAGGATAAGGAAACACAGTATGTGCGGAATATGCGGATTTGTGTCAAAACAGAATATTAGCCTGGATCAGTTAAAGACCATGAATCAAACCATGTTGCATCGGGGCCCCGATGACGGTGGAGAAGAGATCTACATGATGCATCAGGGGTATATGGTGGGACTGGCACAAAGACGATTGTCAATTATGGATCTGTCTCCCCTTGGCCATCAACCCATGCATTCTGTGGATGGACGTGTATCTGTTGTGTTCAATGGGGAAATCTATAATCATCTGGCATTAAAGAAACAACTTTCCGGATACCCTTTTCGGTCCACCTGTGACACAGAAGTCATTATTGCTGCTTATTTGAAATGGGGGATCGAATGTATCCATCGACTGAACGGCATGTTTGCCATTGCTCTGTATGACAGGGATATGGAAGCCCTCTATCTGGTTCGCGACAGAATCGGAAAAAAGCCGCTTTACTACCAACTGGAGAATGGTGACCTTTATTTTGCATCTGAATTAAAACCTCTTATGGAACGCCCGGGTTTTGCGGGCAATATCAGACAGGATGTGCTGGCCAGATACCTGCAACAGCAATATATCAATGCACCGGAGACTGTTTTTGAGACAGTATACAAGTTGGAGCCCGGCAGCATTCTGACCTTCCGCTATGGCGTGGTGGAACAGCGGAAATACTGGGATATTAAGACTGTCTATCATGAAATGCAGGCACAGCCTGTGAAAACCTATGAGGAAGCAAAAGAGGGGTTAAAGGACAGACTGAAGAAGTCCGTGGCGGACAGAATGATCGCCGATGTTCCTCTGGGAAGCTTTTTGAGCGGTGGATATGATTCCTCTCTGGTTACTGCACTTGCCCAGGAACATTCCTCTGCACCGGTGAAGACTTTCTCCATCGGTTTCCATGAAGAACAATATAACGAAGCCGGGTATGCCAGGGAAGTGGCCAACTATTTGGGCACGGAACATACAGAACTGTATATAGACGAAGAGGAAATGTACAAGCAGGTAGCAGACCTGCCGAAGTACTTTGACGAACCATTTGCAGACTCTTCTCAGATTCCCACCATGCTGGTTAGCAGGCTGGCAAGAGAAAAGGTAACCGTTGCTTTGTCCGGGGATGGAGGAGATGAGTTCTTCTGCGGCTATAACCTGTATAAAAACGTAAAACAGGCGCAACAGTTGGACTGGCTGGGAGGCATTGTGTATGGCATGTGTCAGACTGTTCCGGGTAAAAAGATGGAGTTGCTGCAAAGACTTCCCTTTAAAGTGCAGGTCATTGCCGCCAACAGGGATGCAAACTGTAAGACCCAGCTGACCTCAGAAAAGTACCTGTCTGCCATAAAACAAATGGTCCCTGAAAATGACGGGAATCTGAGCAGCCGCTACTGCACAGAACAGAGCTATCAGGTATCTGACTGGCAGATACGCAGAATGCTTTTAGATATGGATACCTATTTGCCGGGAGATATTCTCTGTAAAGTGGACAGGGCTTCCATGAAATATTCTTTGGAATCCAGATGCCCCATTCTGGACACCGAGGTGATGGAGTATTCTTTCAGAATTCCGCATCAGTTCAAATATCATAAAGGGGATAAAAAGCATATCCTGAAAGAGATTGCTTATGATTATATTCCAAAAGATCTTTTGGATAGACCAAAAGTTGGTTTCAGCGTGCCCTTGGATAAATGGCTGAGGGGTGGTCTCAGAGATCGGCTGTTAGACTATTCCAATGTGTCTTACCTGGAGAAACAGGGGCTATTTTGTGCGCAGTACGTGCATGACATGGTACGGGCCTATTTAAAAACCGGCGATGCAGGGCCTTCCACCGGAGCCAATTACTCCAGACTGTGTTGGGCCTTTCTGGAATTCCAGGAATGGTATCAGATGTATAAGGAGCGATTTGCCAGATGATTATCATACAGATGTCCGGAGGTCTGGGCAACCAGATGTTCCAATATGCGTTGTACCTGAAACTGAAGAAGCTGGGAAGAGAAGTCAAGTTCGACAGTACCTCTTCCTACATCAGAGACAATGCGAGACCCATTCAATTGGCTGTATTTAATATCCAATATCCGGAAGCTACCAAAGAGGAATTGATCGAGATGACTGATTCCTCCATGCTGTTAAAGGATCGAATCAGACGAAAATTGAAGGGAAGGAAATCAAAAGAGTATAGAGAAGAAGGATTCGGATATGACCCTGTGGTGTTAACACAGGATCCGGCCTATCTGGTTGGTACTTTTCAAAGTGAACTTTATTTTCAGGATATGAAAGAGCAGATCCGGGAGGTTTTCCGGTTTGACCAGAGTGTGATGCAGCAGGAAACCCTGGCCATGAAAGATACCATTAAGAGTACCACTTCTGTCAGCATTCATGTGCGCCGTGGGGATTATCTGAATGCGGAAGAAGTATACGGAGAAATCTGTACCGATGCCTATTATGATGGGGCGATCAAATATATGCTGGAGAAATATCCGGATGCCACATTTTACCTGTTCACCAATGATCTGACCTGGGCTGATTTCTTCGTGAATGCAAGACCCTTTGCCAATATTGTGGTGGTAAAGGATAACACAGAGTACACAGGCTATCTGGATATGTATCTGATGAAACACTGCAAACATAATATCATTGCCAACAGCTCCTTCAGCTGGTGGGCAGCCTGGTTAAACAGCAATCGGGAGAAAACAGTAATTGCTCCTGCAAAGTGGCTTAATAGCGCTGAATGTAAAGATATTTATACAGACGAAATGACTTTATTTGACAGTGAAGGCAGGCTTGTCAGAGAAGCAGTACAATAAGATAATCTGCCGGAATCGTAATGGAAAGAAACAGAAATTAGAAGGATTATGTGATTTGGGATATTCGCCTTTAGTATCGGTTATTGTAGCAATTTATAATATTGAACCTTATATTCGTCGCTGTGTGGATTCTGTTTTGGCACAGGATTATCAGCAACTGGAGATTATCCTGGTAGATGATGGGTCCACGGATCAGTGTCCTGCCATTTGTGATGCTTATGCCCAAAAGGATACCAGGATCAAGGTGATCCACAAGCAAAACGGCGGGTTGTCGGATGCCAGAAATGCGGGACTTAATGTGGCAACAGGTGAATATATCGGTTATGTGGATGGTGATGACTGGATCGAGCCGGGGATGTATGGATCTATGGTTCGAAGCTGTGTGGAACAACAGGCTCAGATTGCTGTCTGCAGATACAACCGGTATCTGGAAAAACCGGCAGATGGAACGGAAAAGCAGGAAGCTTTGAATCAATCGGGGATGCAGAATGAAAAGAATGCAGAGAAAATATCTATCCCCGGGAAGTTCTGTGCGATTTATGAGAAAATGCCCTGGGAGGAGGGGGTTCCCACAAATCGGATAACCTGTTTGTCCAAAAGGGAAGCTCTGGAGAATTTTATCAGTGCACATAGTCAGTATCAGATACACAACTCTGTGTGGAGCAAACTGTATTCCAAAACGGTTTGCAGGGAAATACGATTCCCTGTAGGGAAGAATTCGGAAGACATTATGTACACCACCAGAACCTTCAGTCTGGCTGATAAGATAGTGTTTATCGATACCCCTCTTTACAATTATGTGTGCGGTCGTGTAGGCAGTATCATGAACGTGGGAAGATTTGAAAGACGGCTTGCCCATGAGATCCCTTTCTGGAAGGAACAGGAAGCCTTTCTGCGGGAGATGGGAGAGTCTGATTTGGCAGATCGGTCGGCATTTTATGCGAACCGTAGAATCATGGCCTACTACAGAGACGCGGTAGCCTATGAGAAACAAAACAAAGCAGATGCCGGTCGTTACAGCAAGCCGCTTGCAGAAACGATTCTGCAGGATAGAAAGAAACATCGAAAGATTGCCAATGCTTCCTGGGTGAGAAAGGGAGATAAAATGCGAACCAAGTTGTTTTTGTTCAATCCGAAACTGTTTGATTTCATATGCGGGCTATATGAAGACTTTAGGAAAGGGATATAGGAATGAATCAGAAGAATAAGATCTTTGAAAAATATTGTTTGTGGTTGTTGGATTTAATCAGTATCCTGGTTGTCTATAATTTCTCAACCTATCTTCGATTCGGCAACTTCAGAGATATGGTAAGCAAACAGTCTCACTATTCCATTTGCCTTTGTTTTATGCTGTTTTGTACGGTCTATCAACTGATGCTGGATTGGAACAGGGATTTTACAACCCGTGGATACATCAAAGAATTTATAGCTATACTGCAATACAACGGTATCATGCTGGTGGCTGTAGAGTGTGTCATGTTCTTTATGAAATGGGCCGATGTCACCTCAAGACTTTTGATGGGTATCTTTATTGCCCTGAATGTGCTGATGATGTATGCACTTCATGTAATCTTTAAGAAAATTTTGTGGGCTCATTATCAGTCGGATTTGAATGGGATTAAGGTTCTGCTTATTGGACAGAGAGAATCCCTGGAATATCAAATCAGAACACTGCTGGATAATCTGGACATGCATTATCAGTTGGTGGGAGCAGTATCCTTTGATGCTGATTTAGAAGGAACAACAATTGCAAGCATTCCGGTGGTGGCGAATAAAGACAACTTATTCGATGTGGTGCGACAGATAGCGTTTGATGAAGTGGTGCTCAGTCTGCCGGATTATACAGGTGAAGCTGTTAATAACATGATGAGTGACTTTGATGAGATGGGTATCATTTGTCATCGCATACTGGATGAAGAGATCTATAGCAGAAATTCTACAAAGATAGAGGAATTCGGAGGTCAGATGGTCATCACTTATTCCAGGTTCAGAAGCAGCTA
>CALZKI010000021.1 GCA_945787995.1 uncultured Lachnospiraceae bacterium
TAGCTATAAACGAGGAACAACTATATGAATATACTGGTACTTGGCGGAAGTTATTTTCTGGGAAAACATTTTGTGGAAATGGCGCATAAGGAGCATACGCTGACCGTGTTTAATCGTGGCAGTCATCCGCTTGATATGGAAGACGTGACAGAACTGGTGGGGGACCGGCGGGTACCGGCGGCACTTTCCGGACTGGATGGATTGTCATTTGATGCCGTGGTAGATTTTTGTGCCTATGAAAAAGGTGATATTGCTATGGTTTGTGAGGCATTGAAGGGGCAAATCGGGCAATATGTATTGATCAGTACCTGTGATGTTTATGAACGGGGGCTGGGCAGACTGCTGGATGAAAATACTCCTTTTGAAGCTTTGGATTTTCAAGGAGAGAATGGCGCATATATTCGCGGAAAAGTTGCATTGGAGCAGGAGCTTGTTGCATGTGGAGATAGATATGGATTTGTAACTACGTCTCTTCGCCCCGCTATTTTGTATGGGCCTGATAACTATGCACCCAGGGAAAATGTATATTTTAACTGGATTTGCCAGGCAGGCCAGATTTTGCAGCCAAAGGATGCAACCGGTGAGTTCCAGATGGTTTATGTGGAAGATGCTGTAAAGGCGATTATGGCAACACTGGGCAATGAAAAAGCATATAACCGTGCTTATAACTTGGCCGGAGCCATTGATACTTATGATACCTTGGGAGATGCATTGGAACAGGTAGTGGCACAGCCTTTTGAAAAGGTAACGCTATCTGTCAAAGAAATAACCCAGCAGAAAATCTCTTTGCCCTTCCCGCTAACATTGGAGGAATCCAACCGATATGATGGAAAAGCGGCTTTGGAGTTGATTGGTGCATATACCCCATTGGCGGAAGGAATGTGGGTTTCCGCTTATGCTTATGGGTTACCGGTATCTGCCGCAAAAGGAATGGATTTTGATGGGAGCGGCGAACGGGAAAATAGCCGGTCAGGAGGTCAGAATACCAGGCATAGGAATGGGCAGTCAGGCGGAAATAGTCAGTTGGGTAGGAACAGTCAGCAGGGCAGGAATTATCAGGCCTATGTGGATGAGATAGAGCGGCTGTTTGAAGAAAACAGAGCAAAGGATGCAGAAGCTTTTATGCAGCAGGCATTGCAGGAAGCAAAAGCGGAGGGAGATGAATTCTTTGCTTTACAGATGTTAAATGAACTGATCGGTTATTATCGTCAGACCTCTGAAAAAGAACAACTGTTACAGGTGATGCAGGATGCTTTGGCAGTGGCTGAGAATTTGGGACTTCCGCAGACCAAGGAAGGGAAAATACCTTATGCTACCACTGTTCTAAATGTGGCCAACGGATACCGTTCCATTGGGGATCTGAACCATTCGGAACAGTATTATCGTGTGGTACAGGATATCTACAAAGAATGTCTGGATCAGAATGATATGCTGGTTGCCGGATTGTATAACAATATGAGTCTCCTGTATCAGGAGCACCGTGATTATGAAAAGGCCATGTGGTATCAGCTACAGGCACTGGACATCGTGAAGGCAAATGGCGCCGGATTCGAATTGGCTGTCACATATGCAAATCTGGCCAATACGGCTGTACTTGCGGCAAACTGTGGAAATCCTGAAATGTTTTCCAAAGCAGAGGAATACGCCCGGGAGGGAATTCGGGTTTTTGAGGAAAGGAATACCTTCGACGCCCACTACTGTGCTGCGTTGTCTGCCCTTGGTATGTGTGCTTTTCATAGAGAAGAATACAGAAAGGCTTATGATTTGTTTGACAGAGGCATGCGTATTGTGGAGAAAACCCTAGGGAAAAACTCTCAGTACATGCGTCTGAAAGAAAACAGGGATAAATGCGAGCCTCATATTATGAATGGCATGAAGCTGTCGCAAAAGTATTATGAAGAAGTTGGGAAACCCGCGTTGCAGGCGCGTTTTCCACAGGATGCTTTTCCAAACCTTATGAATCGATTGGCAATCGGCCTGGTGGGAGAAGGTTCGGATTGCTTTGGATATGATGACGATACTTCTGCGGATCACGATTGGGGGCCGGATTTCTGTATTTTTGTGCCGGATGATCTGTATGAAAAGCCTTTGAGTGATGATAAAGGTGATCGAGATAGCAGTATAGAGAGTCGTACAGGCAGCCTTACGGTGGGGCAGGCATTGGAGGAACTGTATGAAAGCCTGCCAAAAGAATTTATGGGCTACAAACGTTCCACCACCAAAACCGGTTCCGGCAGAAGAGGAGTAATCCCTTTTACTGCATTTGCAGAGAAATATCTTGGTGTGGCGATGCAGAAAAAGAATGGCGATAGAGCTACGGGGGCTAATGAAGGTGCTGAAGGCTCTGAGATCGATCGCATCTACGAAACGATTCATTGGAAGCAAATTCCCGATTATTCTTTGGCTGCAGCTGTGAACGGTCAGATATTTGAAGATTATTCGGGAGAATTTTCTGCATTGCGCACCCGATTAAGGCAGGGATACCCGGAGCACATTCTGTATTTGAAACTGGCGGAAGACGTAGCGACGTTTTCCCAGACAGGGCAGTATAACTATGACCGTATGTTAGGGCGGGGGGACAGAATAACGGCAGACATGATGCTTTTCCAGTGCATCCGGCAGATCATGATTCTGGCGCATCACCTGGAAAATGTATACCCGCCTCATGACAAATGGCTTCGTAAAAGTTTTGAAAATCTTTGTTGCGGAACACCATTACCAATGTATGTCAGACAACTTCACGAGAGTCTGAAGATGGACGATGAAATGGCCCGCGATTTTGTGGCAGGGAAGATGAACCAGGTGGGAGAATATTTTGCCAAAATCATGTATGACAGAAATCTCATCAGTGACGTGGAATCGTATCTGGACTATCACACTGACGAACTGCTGAAAAAAGCCACTTTTTCCCGGTGGTCCAAAGAAGAATTGGTGGAGAGAATTGTGGTTCTGGAAGAACAGGAGATGCAGGTATTGATAGAGAATATCAATAAGGGTCTCCAAAAGGCAATTATAAAAGAGGATGAAAAGCATTCAGAATACAATCGAAGCAAGCTTCGCCGGGAAAGATTTTCCACATGGAATCGAACCATGTTAATGCAATATCTGTACGATTTTGTCAGAGAGCAGGAACAGGGACACAATCTGATAGAAGAAAAGTATGGCCGTATGACAGAATATACAGACCCTGAAACATATCATGAATTGGTTCAGAAGTATCCGCTTCTTTCAGAACAGAAACGAATGGTGGCGGAGCAGATTGCTTCCGTGGAGAACAGTCTTCCGGAGAGATTTGTAAGTTTGCCGGAGGGCTTACCGGAATTGCAAAGCGAATTGTCTACCTATTCCGACAAGATGTTGCAGCTCTATGGACAATATGTAGTCGCTATGGCGCATTGAGGCAGGGGGCTAGTAGGGACGGAGGCCAGTAGGGACGGGGAAAATGGTTCTTGGTGCCAAGAACCATTTTCCCCGTCCCCACTGGCCTCCCCATTTCCCCTATAAGTCTTCTTCTATCCGCAGCAACCGGTTATACTTGGCTACCCGCTCGCTTCTGCATGGCGCACCGGCTTTAATCTGGCCTGCATTTACAGCAACCGCCAGGTCTGCGATAAAGGTATCTTCCGTTTCGCCGGAACGATGAGATATAATAGTCCGATAGCCATGTTGTTTGGCAAGACGTATGGTATCTAGGGTTTCTGATACTGTTCCAATCTGATTGGGTTTGATCAGAATGGCATTGGCACATTTTTCCTGAATCCCTTTTTCCAGTCTGCCCGGGTTGGTGACAAACAGGTCGTCGCCCACAAGCTGCACCCTGGCACCGATCCGTTCCGTAAGCGTTTTCCAACCATTCCAGTCATTTTCATCCAAAGGATCCTCGATAGAGATGATAGGATATTTTGCGATTAACCTTTCGTACATAGATATGAGCTGTTCGGTGGTGTAGGTTTGCCCGGATTTCGGCAGGAGATAAGTGAACTGCCCGGTGATCTGATGCTCCGCATGAATCAGTTCATTTGTGTTTTTGCGTTCAGAGACCATATTGTCTATGGTTTCTTGCCTCTTCGACTTATCAGCATACTGTGATTTTCCATCTACACTTCCGGCTCCTACAGACTGTTCCGGTTTCCATTCACTGGCTGCCACATCTAAGGCAAAGCAAACTTCTTTTCCACAAACATAACCTGCCTTCTGTACGGCCTCCGTCAGATAATCCAGTACTTCTTCCACACTGCCCGCATTGGGGGCGAAGCCACCTTCATCACCTACACCTGTAGAGAGACCTTTCCCAGCCAAAACATCTTTTAAACTGTGATAGACTTCGACTCCTATGCGCAGGGATTCACGAAAAGTGGGAATACCCACAGGGACAATCATAAATTCCTGAAAATCGATGGAATTTTTGGCATGGGCTCCGCCATTTAGTACGTTCATCATGGGAATGGGCAGCACTCTTCCGGAGACACCGCCAAGGAACCGATAGAGCGGCAACCCTGTGGAGTGTGCAGCGGCACGGGCACAGGCAATGGAAGTAGCCAGCATGGCATTTGCTCCCAGATTGGATTTGTTCGGTGTACCGTCCAGATGCATCATGGCACAGTCCACCACATGAATGTTTGCTGCATCCAGCCCGATGAGTGCTTCACGTATTTGCAAATTGATGTTTTGGATGGCCTGCAAAACCCCTTTTTTCAGATAACGATTGGAATCCATATCACGAAGTTCGTGGGCTTCGTATTGGCCTGTGGAGGCGCCGCTGGGAGCGATGCCTCTTCCTACAGAACCATCGGCCAAAATCACTTCTGCTTCTACCGTTGGATTCCCCCTGGAATCCAGAACTTCTCTTCCGTGTACATCCTTGATGATTGAATAATGCATGTACGTTCCTGTAAAAAACAACAAACAGGTGTGCTTTTTACATTAACCTCCTTTTCTATTTTTTGTTGCACAGGATTAGTATGAGGAAAAAGGGGGGTGTCTATACAGGAAAGAAATGATATTATATTAAATAAGTTCCTTGGCGGGAACCCAATTCCGACGTGGCTTCTGCATAGGTGTCATGTGATGGAGAAAGAGAAAATCAGGAAGGAAAATACAGATGATATACGGTGGCTTGTTGATCTGCCTGGCGATTCTGCCGGGGCTGGTGTTAATGTACAAAACCTATTCTATGGATAGAATGGAAAAAGAACCCAAGTGGTTGATCATTTTGATTATTCTGCTGGGAGCCTTGTCTGCTATTCCGGCGATTATATTGGAATTGGTGATGGAAGGCCTTTACAACATTTTCTACACCCAGGGAACTGTTTTCTATTTGTTTTTGGAGAATTTCATTGGCGTGGCTTTGGTAGAAGAAGTATGCAAATATTTTGCCGGCCGTATTCCCACCTGGAAGAATAAGAATTTTGACTTCAAATTCGACGGAGTGGTCTATATGGTTGCATCAGCAGTGGGATTTGCCGTTCTGGAGAATATTCTGTATGTAATGCAGGGCGGCATAAAGGTTGCTCTTATGCGGGCACTACTCAGTGTTCCTGCCCATGTTACCTGCGGCATTTTTATGGGGTTGTACTATGGGAAATCCAAGTATGCTGCCGTTCATCTCCAAAACGGAAAAGCGCAGTTGTATACTTTTCTCAGCATTTTCGTGCCCATGCTGATTCATGGATTTGATGATTTTTGTTTATCCCTTGGAACAGGAGTGGTGATGTGTACCTATTTTGTTTTTATTGTGGGAATATACATTTATGCATATATCGTGATGAAAGATTTTTCCAGAGAAGATTATAGAATATAATGTCGAAGGAATGTCGAAGGGACGATTCTTTTGTCACGGTCATAGCCCATTGTCATGGGGATGCCGGCGAAGCCACTGGGGACGGGGAAAATGGTTCTTGGTGCCAGTGGGGACGGGGAAAATGGTTCTTTTATTGTCCCCATTGGCTTAGTTATCTATCACATCCTGTAAAGTGATATTGCTGAAATAATCTTTTACCACTTTATCGTATCCCCGCCAGATGGAGATGGTTTTGCAGAGATGCTCTCTTGGGCAGGGATCAGCGTCATCCATTAGGCAAGCCACGCTGGTCATGGATTCTTCTGTAGCCTTCAAGATTTCATATAATGTGTAATCCTTCGGCTTTCGAGCCAGGGAGTAACCGCCGCCTTTGCCGCTGGTGGCTTTTAGCAGTTTAGCGGAAACCAGAGTTTTGGCGATTGCTTCCAAATATTTCTTGGATATTTGTTGTCTGTTTGCTGTTTCTGACAGTGGCACCGGCTTATCTGAATTCTGTTCAGCCAAGTCTTGCATCAATCTGATTGCATATCTACCTTTTGTGGAAATCATTTCTGTATCCTCCCTTTCCTGTGCCCGGTACACGAATGAACTGATCTACATCATGCATTTGTCTTTTCCCGGTACACGAATGAACTGATCTACATCATGTCATTTGTCTTTTCCCGATAGCGCAGGAGAAAATTAACTATTTCTTTTCCCTTCGTTACAACTTCCAGCTGGGGGGGCCCCACTTCAAGGGCGCAGATGAAAGCTCCTCCGGAGCGCACCTCGCGGCAAGTACACCGGTAGCGTACGTGAATTTTTGATGAAGTCTTATCCGATATGTATATTTTCCTGTACATACGAATAACCTATTGACACGGTAGGTAAATAGGTTTAATTTGTAATTGAAATATAACAAATAGAAACCGGTTTGTAAATAGGACAGTTTCAAAAGTTTGTGAAAAAAGACAATTTACAATCAAAAATAAACGGAGAGCAGGTGTTAAGTATGGAAAAATTGATTTATTTAGATAACGCAGCCACCACTGCTACCAGACCCCAGGTGTTGGAGGCAATGCTGCCTTACTTTGGAGAGTATTATGGAAATGCTGCCAGCATCTACCGCTTTGCAGGCAAATCCACCAAGGCAGTAGATGAAGCACGTAGAACCGTGGCAGACGCTTTGGGTGCAAAGAAGGGAGAAATATACTTTACCGGTGGAGGAAGCGAATCAGACAACTGGGCGTTGAAGGCAACCGCTTTTGCCAAAAAGGAGAAAGGAAAACATATCATCACCTCTAAAATAGAGCATCATGCTATTCTGCATACCTGTCAGTTCCTGGAGAAGAACGGCTTTGAGGTAACCTATCTGGATGTGGACGGAAATGGATTGGTTCAGCCGGAAAAACTGGAGCAGGCGATACGGGAGGATACCATTCTAGTATCTATTATGTTTGCCAACAATGAGATTGGAACCATACAGCCGATTGCGGAATTGGCCCGGATTGCCCACAAACACGGAGCCTTGTTCCATACCGACGCAGTACAGGCTTTTTGTCATGTGCCAATTGATGTGAACGAACTTGAAATTGATATGCTCAGTGCCAGCGGCCATAAGTTTGGCGGACCAAAAGGCGTGGGCATCATGTATCTGAGAGATACTGTGAAAATTGGGTCCTTTATACACGGAGGAGCACAGGAGCGGGGAAAAAGAGCAGGTACCCACAACACTCCCGGTATCGTTGGCTTTGCGAAAGCGGTTGAACTCGCAACAGCGAATATGGAGGAGAGTGCAAGAAAAGAAACAGAACTCCGAGATTATCTGATTGACGGTATTCTGGCAAAAGTACCATATACAAGGTTGAATGGACACAGAACAAAGCGCCTGTCAAATAATGCGAATTTCAGTTTCCGGTTTATCGAAGGGGAGTCCCTTCTTATTCTCTTAGACCAGCATGGAATCTGTGGTTCCAGTGGTTCTGCCTGCACATCGGGCTCGCTGGATCCTTCCCATGTATTGCTGGCAATCGGCTTACCGCATGAAATCGCTCATGGATCGCTGCGCCTCACCTTATCTGCAGAAACGACCAAGGAAGAGATTGACTATACGATTGAAACAGTGGCGAAGATCGTGGAGCGATTAAGGAGCATGTCTCCGCTGTATAGCGATTTCCGGTCTCAGCAAAGTGAAGAGAAGTAATAACGAGAAAACAGAAATCAAGGAGGAATAATCAATATGAGTAGTATCGGAGAATACAGCGAAAAAGTGATGGATCACTTTATGAATCCCAGAAATGTGGGAGAGATAGAGGACGCCGCAGTGGGCACCGTGGGAAATGCCAAATGCGGTGATATTATGAGAATGTATCTGGACATTAAGGATGGCATCATTCAGGATGCCAAATTCAAAACCTTTGGCTGCGGTGCGGCTGTGGCAACGAGCAGTATGGCTACGGAGCTGGTGAAAGGCAAGACCATAGAGGAGGCACTGCAGGTAACCAACCGGGCAGTTATGGAGGCTTTGGACGGATTGCCTCCGGTGAAGGTACATTGCTCTCTTTTGGCGGAAGAAGCTATTCATGCCGCACTTTGGGATTATGCCGAGAAGGAGCATATTTCCATTCCGGGTTTGAAGAAACCGGTGGAGGATATTGAGGAGCTGGAGTAAAACCAAAGAGACAGTGCGAACAATCATACCTCCATCAGTCGAATTCTTGACTTCCCCCTACATTCTCAAGTATATTAATCTAGATATATTATGTGAAAAAAGATGGCAAGAAGATTGCGGATGATGAGACATTCTCAGTGACCTGTCTTGCCACATATGGACATTTCGCCCCTTTCCTCGCAGAGGAAAGCCGTGTGTTTACGGAAGGCGAAAATAATGTAAAAGTGATATGGACAAACTATGTCAAAGAAGGCGGCGTTGTCCTTTCTCAGCCGGAACGTTATATTACGTTGAAATAAAGGAATAACTCCTAATGGGGGATGAAGTCAAAATACAACAGACACAGGATGGATTGATGGAAGAAGAGATAATTCTTGACAAGATAAAAGGCTCGCTGTTTGGCGGAGCAATGGGTGATGCACTGGGATACCCTGTCGAGTTTATGTCAGAGAGTCAAATCACGAGTAAATATGGTTTAGGTGGAATCACAGAATATGAATTTGGCACTGCGTCAGGGCAGGCTCTCATTTCAGATGATACGCAGATGACACTGTTTACTGCAAACGGTATACTTGTAGGCGAAACAAGATTACGTATGAGAGGTATTGGAGGAACTCCTCACTGCTATATTTCGAATTCATATCAAGATTGGCTGTATACTCAAGAACTGACAAAAGAGCAGTTTGAGGAAAAACGAGCCGAAGGTTATTACTGTACTTCGTGGCTTTGCGATGTGCCTGAGTTGTATAGCAGACGGGCCCCCGGTGGCACTTGTCTTTCGGCGATAATACAGGGAAATCCGGGTTCGGTGAATAATCCTATCAATAATAGTAAGGGCTGTGGTGGTATTATGAGAGTTGCTCCCTTAGCACTGCATTATGGAAATCTCGATATAAAAGAGCTGGATAGGGAGGGAGCAGAAATAGCGGCCATCACGCATGGTCATTCACTAGGCTTCATGAGTGCTGCAGTATTAACCCATATTATTTCCCGAATTGTTTATCCGGGAGACAAGCAAATGTCTCTTAAGGATATCGTGATTGATGCAAGAGATACAGTACATGCATTGTTTAGCAAAGACGAACATATCAACGAACAGGATAGAATAATAACAAAAGCAATAGAACTTTCGGAGAATGATGAGACTGATATAGACAATATTCGTAAGCTTGGGGAAGGCTGGGTGGCAGAAGAAACACTTGCCATTGCAATTTACTGTAGTTTGAAATATCAGAATGATTTCTCAAAAGGTATCATTGCCGCTGTGAATCATAGCGGGGACAGTGATTCAACAGGTGCAGTTACCGGCAATATTCTTGGAGCATTACTAGGTTTCCATGCAATTGAAGACAAGTGGAAAAAGAACCTGGAACTTTATGACGTAATAGATGAAATGGCACATGATCTTTGTCATGGTTGTACGATGACAGAATATAGTAATGAACGCGATGAAGCTTGGGTTATGAAATATATCGATATGCGGTGGCATTTATAAAAAAGTGAGATGCTATTATGATAGAGCAGCTGAAACGAAGGATGTAATACCTTTGAAGCAGCTGCTTTCTTTATGCACAAAAACACTCTGAAAGAATGGTAAAAAAATTGTACATACGTTTGTGGTTCTCTATAGATACAACAAGACAATCGAATCTGTATTGTCTCAATTAATTAACTTAACAATTCAAGAAGATTCGGAGGACAAAGGATGAGTGCATTTGACAAAGTAATCGGTTATGAAAGCATTAAGGTGGAACTTCGCATTGTTAGTGATATTATGAGAAATCCGGAAAAGTATCATTCCCTTGGAGTTACCACACCAAAGGGAATATTGCTTCATGGTGAACCGGGCATTGGGAAAACTATGATGGCAAAATCCCTGATAGAAGAAAGCGGCAGGAAAGCATTTATCATTCGAAAAGATAAGCCGGATGGAGAATTTGTCAATTATATTCGCGTGACCTTTGAACAGGCAAAGAAGGAAGCACCGAGTATCGTGTTTTAGGTTTCTGATTGTTTGGATAACGTGAGGATTCTAAGATTTGTACTACATTTCAAAAACAGCGTTTGGTATAATGGAGTGAAAGGAATGATAATAGAATTTCTGTAAGGACTGCTACTAAAGAAAGTGAAAGGTTTGGATTAGAAAGATGGAAAAAACAGGATACATATATGTACTGACAAATGAAAGTTTCCACATGGATAACTGGGTGAAAATAGGGTATGCAGAGGATGTTGAAAGAAGGGTAAAAGAATTATCCGGTACGGCAGTACCTCTTCCTTACGAAGTATATTGTACATATGAAATTCCAAGAATTAAAGGGGTGAAAGATCCGGATAAATTAATTCACGATCTTATTCAGTCACTAAATCCAAACCTGCGCATTTCGCAGAACAGAGAATTCTTTGAAATATACCCTTGGGATGCATATAATATGCTTTTTGCTATTGCTCAAATGCATGATAGGACTGATAAACTGATAAGAAACACACAAAACACTTCTGGAGAGAATGACCTGAATGATAAAGAATATTCGGTTGAGGCTCTTTTTCCTGATTGTAATCAAGCCGATTCCTTATTTGCCATAATCAAGGATATTATCCTGTCTGTAGATAGCACCATTGAAATTGTACCAAGACAAAACTATGTTACCTTTAAACTTGATGGAAAAAAGAACCTTGTTGCATTATGGCCGCGCAGCGGATGGATTGAAATTGTTCTGAATGCAAAACTTAATACACTTCATGATTCTTATGGATTGATCTATGATATTTCCAATCGGAAATGGAGCTCAGAACAGTATGCGTTGAAGTTCTTTAGCGATACTGATACAAAAGCGGTAAAAGACATTATCATGCAGACATGTCAATTGAAGAAATGACGAGGGTATACAAGTAATATTATGAGGAGCAAAGATAAGTGAAAAACAACGCATTTGAAATATTGGGTATAGCAAACAAAGAGTTGCCGGTGTCCAACTTGTTAGCATATTATTTCAATCCGGAAAATGGCCTGGGGCTGGAATTCCTCAATAGATTTTGCAACGTTGTAGATATCCCTGAAGTACCAAAGAACAAAATGATATCTGTTGAGCGAGAACACTATATTTTATCTGATGGAAAGAAAAACAGCATTGATATTTTGATTCGGGTGGGTGAACCAAATAACCCGGACAGAATTATTTGTATCGAAAATAAAGTATATTCTACTGAAGGATTGGAGCAAACAAAACGATATGTTGCTGCACTCAATCAAGAGTATCCCACTTGCACAGACAGGCAATATATCTATTTATCTAAAGACAATTCCTCAGTGGATTTATCTTCCCATTCATTTATTCACGTCAGGTATTATGAATTAGAGCCATTGTTTGATGATGGTAGATATTGTGAATTACCTTTACTTGAAGATTTCTATGATTACTATGTTGCGAGAGACAGAAGCAGATTTGAAAGTCCGGAAGAAAACAAGTTGCCGGTTAACCGGGACAACTATAATGAATTAATAGATTATATTGTATATAAGTTGAACAGGTTAGAAGAAAATGGAAAACATCCCTACTATTGTGCGAGAGGCAAGTCAGCAAAATCTTCGGATTTGTTTTATCAAGTTTCAAAACATAACTGGAATTTTGAATATGACAAAATGCCATTAACATTTCATTTAGAGAGTTCCAATGGATCTATTGCTTTGCATTTTGAAACAAACCCGTATATACCCTTTAGCAAACTGGGAGAAAAACGAACAACTGTAGAGAAGTTACGCAAAGCTTTAAGAACTCATTTTGAAAAAGTGAAAATGGATGAAATAGAAAACCTGAAGTTGAGAGCAACAGCGGATTTGTCGATTGCCAAATTCCATATACCGGGAAGTACTTTCGGAGAGTATATTAGCAATTTGTGTAAGCTTATTGCCGGAGTTGATAGGGAAATAAACAAAATGTTGGAGCTTTTTAGTATTCATATTTAATGAGTTCATTCTGTTATATTGAGACTATCATTTTATGGGGGACAGATAGCATGATAAAAGTGTACGGGACCGAAACGAAAAAGATGTTAAACATTCTGATTTTGGAAATCCTCAGAACCTACTCAGATCAAGAGCATCATCTGACACAACAGGAAATTATCAGAAAGCTGAGAGCGGATTATGGTGTTGAAAAGATAGACAGAAGATCGGTAAAAGCAAATGTAAAATCGCTTTATGATATGGGATATCCGATTGTCGGGATTGATGAGGAGGATACGGAAACAGATGGCTATTATCTGGAAGAGCGGGAATTTGAGGACGCTGAGCTTCGTATGCTGATTGATTCTGTTCTGTTTTCAAAGACCATAACCGGTTCTTCGGCGAAAAAATTGATAGAGAAGTTAAAAGGATTTGGAAATATATATTTTGATGCAAAAGTGTCACACGTGAAGCCGACGCCACTTCTGAACAGGACCGATAATAAGAGTGTGCTTTATAATGTGGGTGCGATTAACGATGCGATAGATCAGAAGAAAAAGATTACTTTCCGGTATAATCGTTATGGTACAGATATGAAAATGCACGATCAGGGTAAGGCTTATGTGATGAATGTGGACGTGCCTGAATGCTCGGAAATAACGGAATTTGCTTATTTGAATGTTGGAGGATTCATCATAAATGCCTCTTAATCGTTCAAGGAATCGGAACTTTTGTAAGAAAGATTGAAAAAGGCGAAAAAGAATATTCGTTTGACACAAAAGTGATCAGGTGCTAGTATAATTACAAAGAGTGCTACCGATAGACGGTTAGCCTGATTATGTATTGGTAATAAAAATAACCGCTCGCAGTTGATCAGACAGGGCGGTTATTTTTGCACTTTATTATTACTCTTAGACCCAACGGCATAACCAAGAGCAAAACACGTGATACATAAGCTGATAATGGCTATAAAAAGTTCCGTTGTAAGCATAAGCACAAACCTCCTCACAAGATTTCTCCAAGTGGATTTCTATGTATACGCAAGCTAAAACTCTTGCGGAGAAGGCAAACCGCCTACCGTATAGGGTAGCACCTACTTTATTATAACAAACATACGTTCGGCGTGCAAGGGAGATCTTACGAGTAAAGAAAATACGCGTTAAAGAAAAACAGTACCGAATAATCAGTTAACTCATAATATCATAAGCGGAGGTAAAAGATCATGCAGCATATCACATGTGATGAAAAATGGACATTTAGAAGAGGAATGTTGGATTCCCTGGGAATGATGGAAAGTGACCCGGGTGTGGTGGTGAACCTGCCTCATGATGGGATGATCAGCTTGCCGGTTTCGCCTGAAGCACCTGCCGGTTATGATTCCGGATATTTTCCCGGAGACACCTGCAACTACACCAAAATGGTATTCATTCCCGCGGAGTGGGCTGACGATTGCGTTGGTTTGCAGTTTGACGGTGCCATGATGCACACCGTTGTAGATGTGAACGGATGTAAAGTGGCAGAGCATCATTATGGATATTCCCCTTTCTATGTGGACATCACAGATTATGTGTCTTTCGGTGAGGAAAACAGGATTACGATTAATCTCAATACCGGTGTTCAGTCAAGCTCCAGATGGTATACCGGTTCCGGTCTGTTCCGGGGAGTGGTTTTGTGCCATAGTCCCAAAGTACATATTCAGCCGGACGGTGTATATGTGTATACCAAAGAGGTCATTGAAGATATGGCTTTTCTGGAGGCACAGGTGGATATCGGTAATGCTACCGGACAGAACCGCCTGGTGAAAGTGACAGTAGCTTTGTCAAAAGAAGAAAATCCTGTTGGTGATAAAACCCCGGAGGCAACTGTCACCCGGGTTATCCAGGTAAATGCCGGTAAACAGGAAACAGCCAGAATGGCGATGCATCTGAATCATCCGTTACTGTGGGATTCAGACCATCCCAATCTGTATGAAGTTAAGGTTACTGCCACAGACCTTGGTATATATCGTACCCACTTTGAAGCAGGTAAAGAGAATTCGGTTGATGAAGAAACCGTATTGTTTGGCATAAGAACCATCACTGCTGATGCTATCAGAGGACTTCGTATCAATGGAAAGACAGTAAAGCTGAAAGGTGGCTGTATCCATCATGATAATGGCTTACTGGGCGCAGTGTCCTTGTATGAGAGCGAAGCCAGAAAAGTGATGAAGCTGAAAGAGGTAGGCTTTAATGCCATTCGTACAGCGCACAACCCACCTTCTTCCGCTCTGGTGGAAGCCTGCGACAGACTGGGAATGTATCTCTTTGATGAGGCCTTTGATGCCTGGGGCATGGCGAAAAGACCGGGAGATTACAGCCAGTATTTCAAAAGCCTGTGGAAAGAGGACTTAACAGCCTTTGTATGCAGAGACAGGGTGCATCCTTCGGTGATTATGTGGTCCACGGGCAATGAGATTCCGGAGCGTGGTGGGCTGAACAACGGATACAAGCTTGCCACCGAACTTGCAGAGGCAATTAGAAAACTGGATGCAACAAGACCTATCAGCAACGGTATCTGTTCTTTCTGGAGCGGCTTCGACGACTATATGGCAAAGGGACAGGACCAGAGCCAGAATGCCAAAAATAACGAGAACAATGCCTGGGAAACGAATACAGAACCATTTACAAACGGGTTGGATATAGTGGGCTACAACTACATGGAAGAGTTGTATGAAAAGGATCATATGATGTACCCGGAAAGAGTGATTTTGGGCTCTGAGAATTTCCCGAAAGAGATCGGCTACAGGTGGCCCGTGGTGGAAGCATTGCCGTATGTCATCGGTGACTTTACATGGACTGCATGGGATTATCTGGGAGAAGCAGGAATCGGCAAGGCTGTTCATGTAGAACCGGGAGACCCACTGATTGAAAAGGGATCGTGGGCTATTATGCCTCCTACAACGTCTCCTTATCCCTGGAGAACTGCAAACGATGCAGATTTTGATATCACAGGACGTATGCTGCCCCAGGGAGCCTACAGAAGCGTGGTTTGGGGCAGTGAAAAGACATATTTGTTCTCCTGGCACCCTTCCCACTATGGAAAGGTAGAAATGGTGAGCATGTGGGGATTCCCGGAAGTGATTCCCTGCTGGAATTATGCCGGATATGAAGGAAAACCTGTGGAGCTTGTGGCTTTCTCCAATGCAGATGAAGTAGAACTTGTTCTAAATGGGCAGACGCTGGAGCGAAAGGCAGTTGTAAAGGATGGTGAGATGCCGGGTTCCGTTCGTTTCCGGACAATTTTCACACCCGGAAAACTGGAGGCTGTCAGCTACAAGAATGGAAATGAGGTAAGCAGAGACTTTCTTGAAACGTCAAAGGCACCTTTCAAACTTCGAGTGACTCCTGAAAAGACCACGATGCATGCAGACGGACATGATCTGATTTATGTGAATATTGATGTAGTGGATGAAGAAGATAGACTGGTAACGGATGGGGCAGTGGAGATGACTGCTGCACTGGAAGGTGTCGGTGTTCTGGCAGGATTTGGCACAGGAAATCCGATTACCGAAGAAAACTATACAGACAACCAAACAGTTAGTTTCCGCGGCCATGCAACCGCTATTATCCGCAGTGGATATGAAGAGGGTAAAACAACTCTGACCATTTCTGCAGAGGGTATGGCAGCAGAGCAGGTGACATTGCTGCAACGCTAATATAAAAAGAACTAAAAATGTAATTGTTCCCTGTGTATACATTACGAATCCCCGGCCATTAGGCCGGGGATTTTTTACATCTATTTTACGTTATATTTAGACAACCTGGATAGTGGATATGCTTAATAAGTGAGAAACTGAAATCAAAAAACGATATGAAAGAGATGAATTCCATGAAGAACAAAAGGAGTAAGAAGGAACCAAAAAATAGTTGCAGGGAAACTGAACAGAGCACGTTATGCTATATGAACAGAGAACTGTCATGGTTGAAATTTAATGAGAGAGTATTAAATGAAGCAGGTAATCCAAGGGTACCATTGGCTGAAAGGTTGACATTTGCATCCATATACCAGTCAAATCTGGATGAATTTTACAGAGTAAGAGTCGGGATACTTATGGACCAGATGGAGTGTTCGGAAAAAATATTGGACAATAAGACCAATATGTCGAGTAAGGAACAGGTCAAAGCAATCCTGGAAGTAACCAGAGAACTGGACCAGAAGAAAGCAGTCATCTATGAACAGTTGATGGGTGAATTGGAACCAAAAGGAATACGAATTATTAATTTCAATAAATTGTCAGCGGAGGAAGGGGCATTACTGGAGGAATACTTTGACAATGAGATCGCACCATATTTATCTGCCAATATTATCAGCAAGCAACAACCCTTTCCTTTCCTGAACAATAAGGATATCTACGCGGTTGCTTCGTTGTCTACGAGGACAGGCAAGTCAAGAATTGCGATCATTCCATGCAGTAACAATGTGTTTCGACGTTTGATAGATATTCCCACGAGAAAAGGCACATTTATGCTGTCAGAAGAACTGATACTTCACTTTTTGCCAAAGATGTTCAAAAGCTATGGGGTGAAGGAAAAATCATTGCTTCGTGTAACACGAAATGCAGATATAGATACAGAGACGATTTATGACGAAGATCTGGATTATCGGGAGGCTATGGAAATGCTGGTGAAACAGCGCAGGAGAATGAATCCGGTGAGAGTGGAACTTTCCCGACCACTGAATAAAAAGATGATTGATTCTCTTTGTGAGGCAATCAACGTGAAAAAGAGCCACGTATTTATTTCAGAAGTGCCTCTTGACATGTCCTTTGTATTTTCTATTCAGAACTATCTGAGAAACACGAATCAATCGGAATTATTTTATCAGAGACGTACTCCGCGAATGACTTCTCAATTGAAGAATGATGCACCAATTATGCCGCAGATTATGAAAAAGGATGTTCTTTTATCTTATCCATTCGAAAGCATAAAGTCATTTATCAATATGCTTCATGAGGCAGCCAGGGATGAAAGCGTGGTTTCAATCAAAATGACGCTTTATCGCCTGGCAAATAAGAGCCAGATTGTTGAGGCTTTGGT
>CALZKI010000022.1 GCA_945787995.1 uncultured Lachnospiraceae bacterium
ATTTCAATCGATACAAACGTGCTCCATGGGCTCGCTATTTCAATCGATACAAACGTGCTCCATGGGCAGGAATATTGTCAGACAGACACTTGTCCTCTGCATCCGCCCCAATATTTGCTTTCAGTTTTCCACCCGCAATTACGGTTCTCTGTTCCTTTTCCCATAATTCGCAAATGTCATGATAGCCATCCAGTTCATAAGCCGTCAGATTGATTGCGGAAATGATATCCTGATCGGAAATATTGAACAGAGCAAGATATACACCGTCTCCATCCTTACGGGGAGCAATCCATGCAATTTCCGTTTCTGTACGATATAACTGATGACCGCAGAAGCTGTCTTTCTCCACATCCAGAACCGCTCTATTGGTTAATAAGTTCAATGTAAATGTATCATTCTTCGGCATATGGGCACCGATCATAAGGGGTGCTCTCATCATTACCCAAAGCGTCATCATGGTGATCTGTTCATGTTCCGTGAAATGGGTCCATTCACTTTCATCGTTACACTGACGAAGCGCACCTACAGGCAGCATGTCCGCATCCGGCCAATGCCCCGGAGCAGAGTGGATACTCCACTTTTCTGCCCTCTCAAACATATCCAGCAGCAGATCCCATCTATCCCAGAAATCATCTGTAATACGCCACATATTTGCATATGTTTTCAAATGCTCGGCACGTTCTAATGGAGACGGTCCCGGAGACAGACTGAGCACCATGTCTCTGCCGCAGTTTCTGCTTGCCTTGGAGATCAGCTCGATTTCCTTCATGCAATGTGGATATTCCCTTGCAATATCATCACATTTTACGAAGTCCACGCCCCATTCCGCATACAATTTAAAAATGCTGTCGTAGTAAGCCTGGGCACCGGCCTCATTAGTCTCACATTTGAGACCATACATATCCGGGTTCCATGCACAGACAGAATTCGGATTGGCTACCCATTTTGCGGTAAATTCCGAATCCTTCACAGGGAGATTTTTATGTGCAGCCATACGTGGAATGCCACGCATAATATGAATACCGAATTTCAGCCCTAAGCTGTGAATATACTCGGCCAATGTGGTAAATCCTCGTCCGTCGGCGGCACTGGGGAAACGGTTTACTGCCGGATAGAGGCGTCCGTATTCATCCATGACAAGTTCGGAAAAGGGTTCATATTCGTGGCTGTCTGCACCCGGCTGATACCATTCAATATCTACCACCACATATTCCCAACCGTATTCTTTCAGGTATTTCGCCATATATTCGGCATTCTCTCTTACCTGCGCTTCTGTTACAGCCGCTCCAAAACAATCCCAGCTGTTCCATCCCATAGGGGGCACTTTTGCTATCATTTTATCGTCCTCGCTTCTGTTCTTCTTTCAAAGTCGCTTTCTATAAATGTTCTATTGTTCCATTCTTTCCAACTGAGATAACACCTTTTCGTGGATAAAATCAGCCACTATCTTACCGGTTTTTGTCTGGGTCACTGCGCTTGGATGGAAGTCGGTACCCATTCCATCAGCTTCATTCTGTTCAGGCAGTTCCACATAATACAGATAATTGTGGCCCTCAGCCTTCAGTTCCTCGATCATCTTTGCGATCACAGGACAAAGGGTATGATCCATAACACCATAAGCAAACACCAATTTAGCAGAAGGGTTCTTCTCATGAATCAACCCAATAAATTTCTTCATGGTGTCTGCATAATGGGCCTCACGATCAGGCTTTTCTCTGGTGTAGCTGGCATCATTTGTACCAATATTCAAAACAATGATATCAGGGACAAAGGAACCAAACTCCCAGAGTGCAGGCTCCATTTTCAGCCTTTCCTGCATTTTTAGATCTGCATATGGATAAATCTCCTGTATTAAAACTTCCGTATCAGGCTCGTCCACTTCCGGTGGAATATATTTGGAAATCACACCGATTCCGCTCCAGGAGCAAAGCTGATAATCTGCTTCCAGTCTCATGGCAGACTGAATGGAAAAGGATTTTAACGGATTCTCCTGGGCAGTTGTAAATTCGTCTTTTTCCAAAACGCCTTCCACCCCATAGCCACAGGTGATGGAATCTCCGATATATTCTATTTTCAATTTCTTTTCAGGAAGTGCTTCCAACTGATTTTTATCATCACAGAAAATTCCTTCGATGGCCAATGCACCAAAAGCAGCCTCTGACAATTTGATCACATGAAGTGCCATCTTTTCCGGCAAAGAATTTGCTTCCACGCCTTTCTTTGCGGCATAAGCAGCACGATCAAACACTACCACGCGCTGTGTTCCGGGCTCCAGAACAGTTCTCATAAAAGGTTCTTCGTCTCCCTCCACAAGACAGGCCATAGATGCCTTCAGAGTAGGCATAATACTCATTTTATCTGAATAGACATCCATTTCCAGATGATCTCCCGAAAAAAAGAAGCCCACCTCAGAGCCGGAATAGGTCAGGTACAGACGCTCATTCGCATAAAAATGGCGTCCCATAATTTTCATGGATACTTCTTCACAACGAAACATCGCTTTATCCTTCCGTTATCTGTAAGATTTTTGTGATATATTCATGCGCTTTCTTTGAAATCACGCCATGACTCATGTACCGTCCTCGTATTAATACTTATTCGCAATGTCAGTATCCGGTACAGATTTCTGTACTTCCTATGATATCATTTCGATGTTCCTAACCGCAAGCACATTGACTGACTTTTTATTGTGCTTATCTAATTAGTTTTTGCTGTGTTTTTTTGAGGGACTTCTATGGCATATCTTTGCAATTTCTATCGTGACCTTCAGTTCTTCATGGGAATCTGTCTGCCCTCCACATCCATATAGAAATGATCCTTATATATCAATTCTGAAATGGGCACAAAAGTATAACCCCTCTCTTTTAAAGTAGTGAGCAGCATATCCAGGGCCTGTGCCGTGTACTTGGCGCCATTATGGCACAAAATGATACTGCCGTTTCCCAGATGCTTATGTCCTGTGACAGTCTTGATGATAGAATCCGTTCCGTAATCCTTCCAGTCTAAGCTGTCCACGTCCCACTGAATTGCGTAATACCCCATACTTTCCGCGGTCTGCACCACGGTATCATTGTAGTCCCCGTAAGGTGGTCGAAACAGTGTCATATCATATCCGGTCAATTCCTGTACCCTCTTATGTACCAGGTCTATTTCTTCTTTGCACTGTTCTGCTGAAAGTTGAGACATGTTTTTGTGGTTCTCACTGTGATTTCCAAGATCATGGCCGGCAGCATAGATTGCTTTGACATCATCGGGATATGCCTTTACCCAACCTCCGGTCATGAAAAAAGTCGCTTTTACGTTATGTTTTTTTAGAATTTCCAGAATCTGTGCCGTATCCTCATTGCCCCATGCGGCATCAAAACTGATGGAAATTTTGGGTTCCTCTTTTTTTACACAATAAATAGGCAATTTTCTCCCCTGAGCACTGTTGGTTATCACCGCCGCATTCTTGACAGCGGAAACAATGCTCAGAATGGAGACCATTGCCATAATACACAAAGTTATCGAAGTAAGTCTTTGTTTCAACGTTTCCTTCATATCATCACAGTTCACAAGTGTAATTACTCTATTCTATGATCTGTCACGAAGCAATATGAAAGGAAGCATTTTTTCATATATATTCTACTGCGAGCCAAAGGGCGCTGGCCGTGGCAATGGGCGCTGGCCGTGGCAAAAGAAGCGTCCCCTATGCACTACCGTTTCTGCAGTTTCAGTACGCTTACGGAATAAGCCGGTGCTTCATAGATGAATTCCCTGCCGGCACCCTGCTTGCGAAGGGTGATGTCATGCACTTTTTCCGTTTCTTCAAAGCTGTTGTAATCCTCTTTCCTGCCGGTCAGCAAGGTCAAATCGTAGTCGCTTTCCACATCACAGTCCAGACTGATTGCCACAGGATCCGGTTCTCCCAAGAGATTGACTGCCTTGATGATTACAGAATCCTCCGTATCTGTGGTAACAGAGGCAAAGGAAGGGCTTGCAGGTATGGAAATCTCCTTTTGTACCGCACCATCCAGCAGCAGTCTGATATATTTTCCGTCGGTTTCATATCCAAATCTGTGATAGGTACCCGGTGTCAGCGAAATAGTGAAATCCTCCGTCAATTTCTTATCCTGCAGGAACCCGAATTCCTCAAAGGAACAATGATTTCCTTCTATTTTCCACAGGAAAGGTCTTACCAGAGCAGCATACCAGTCCTTTTCTACGCCGGCAGTGGCCACCAACAATTGATCGTAGTAAGAGCGGATTACCCTTGCACTGAAAGCACCCAGTTCAAAGGAACAATTTTCCTCCACATAGATATCCGCCTCAAATCGACCGTAGGTTTCATCCTCTTCTCCAAACACAATAAGGCTCTTACTGTCATCAGCCCAGTTCAGTATCTTATGAAATTCTTCTCTTTGTTCCTCATCCGGCACTTCCAAAAGATATCCATCCTCATTGGTCTGCACATGACCCATCAGTTCTCTGGTCACCCGGGTATCTGTGCCGTTCCAGGTGGCATTGCGAAACCGCAGCGGTTTCTGCGATTTTAAGGCTGCCATTCCCTTCAGCGGACGATAGACAAGTCCCGTTTCTTCCACACTGTCAACAAGGTATTCTCCTCTGTTCTGTCCGAACATCTTCCATACATAGTAGGTAGGGATACCCAGACTCTGATGATTGTTGAATCGAATCAGGTTCGGGAACCAGGCAGCATAATTCACATTTTCAAACAGTGGTGCATAGGAGGCTAATGTAACAATATCCTGATTTTGTTCCAGACCGATCAGGAAAGCTGCTTCGCCCAGAGCACCATACAGTTTACCCATGCCCTCACCTTCATTGACAGCCTGCTCTCCCACGAAGATCTTGGGTCCCTGTCTGTCATAGTGATCATAGTAATGCATATTTTCCGCAAAGAATTCCAAAGTATTGTAAAAATGCTCATCCACACATTCTGCAGGACAACCGTTTTCCTCCACATGTGCATTTGCAATGGTTTTTATCTCAGGATAACGGGCCTTGATCTGCTGATAGAACCATTGATACCGTTTCTCGTAATCCGGCCCCCAGTTTTCATTACCGATTTCCAGATAAGTCATCTTGAAGGGCTCCGGATGTCCCATGTCAGCGCGCAGTTTTCCCCATTTGCTTTCTTTTGGCCCAATCGCGTACTCGATGGCGTTCAGCGTATCTTCCAGGATTTCCTGCAGGGCATCCCCTTCTAGCAGGACGCAGTTTCTGCCCTGACAAGTCATACCGCAGTTGCATACATACATAGGTTCCATATCCAGATCTTCACAAAGCTGCAGATATTCATGGAAGCCAAGCCCCAGGCTGGTTCTGTAATGCCATACCAGCTGATGTCCGGGACGCTCCCATACGGGTCCCACTGTATTGGCGAATTTCATGACCGTAGATGGCGTAGTTCCTTCTACAATACAGCCACCCGGGAAGCGCATGAAGCGGGGATGCAGATCTGCCAGTTTCTCCACCAGATCCTTCCGAAGTCCATGTCCTTTATATGTATCTCCCGGCATAAGGGATATGAATCCCAGAAGAATCTGCCCCTCCTCCTTCGCCCGAATCACCAGTCTACCCTTAGTACAGGTCTGGGTGGCTGTCAAAAGAAGGTCATAACGGGTGTATTCCTGCCCATCGATTGTCAGGGTGCATGCCCCAAGGCACTGCTTTGTTCCCCGGCTTCCGTTCTCCGATACAGAACCTTCCGTAGCCTCTTCTTCCGTTTCCATACCAATCTCTAAAGTCACCGGTTTATCTGCCTTCGCAAACAGATAGAGGGGATAGTTTTCCCCTTTGGTCACAGCGATACCGCAGTAGCCTGTATTATAGATACAGCTACCTTTTGAAAAAGATACCCGCAAAGCAGCCTGTCTCTTCTCATTCAGGGTATCTTCCCTTTCCAGCTCCATAACTGCTCCCTGTTCATACCAACCCGGAATCATGGTCTCTGCAATCCGGTTTTCTTTTACCCATCTTTCCAGACCTTCTCCATGGCAGAATTCATCCAACCAGCCGGAATCGGTGGTTACGTGAACCCCATCTGCTTCCTGATGGTAACCTTCCGGCAGAATGGAATCTTCAAAGCTTCTGTTTCTGATCATCTCCGGATACAGACCACTGTCTCCGGCACGGTTGATATCTTCAAAAAAGATACCATACAAGTCTTTTGCTGTTGCAAATTTTCTGTTCTTGGTGCGAATCTCAAGTTTACTCATCTGTTATCTCCTTTTCTGGGATCTAGCCGGTACACTTTTCCTGTCTCAATCTGTGCCAGCGGCCCGGGAATACACTGCTCCTTCTCTAAAGCAACCCCGTAGAAATCAGTATCTGTCAGATTGCAAGGTGCAACTGCTCCAAGAGCTTCCGGATCGTATACAAACTGTCTTCTCTCCAGTTCTCCCGGGAATGCAAAAGGTTTTGCTTCTGCAGCGGTAAACTGCAGGGTCATATTGACAGTATCCACTGCAATATCGAACCAGGCTTCTTGACCCTGTTGGTCAAAGCCATAGAACTCTTTCCACGCAGGCAAATGGAGACATACCGGTGGCTGGGGATGAAGGATTCTCAAGTAACCGCCCTCTTCGCGTACGTAACAGTTACCTTCCACAAGATTGTCTTTTGTTGGAAGTTTAAGAGCAGCCTCCCGGCAGCGATAGAACAGGTTGTTGACAAACCAGGCATCTCTGGAAGTGCCCCCTCTGTCCATTCCCTGCATTCTATAGGAAACTGGCTTTGCAAAGTATCCTGCACTGCGGCAATTACCGATCAGATTATGGACAATTCTCAAATGATCGGTTCCTTCTCCATAGATGCCGTAACCATTGACCACATCCGGTTCTTCCATCTTATACCAGCCGGAGGATCCGGGTTCCACAGGTACCTTGGCAGGATCAAATCTGCCCTCCACATTCCAGATAATGTTGTGGTCGATCAGATTGATACCGTCTCTGGTACATTCGATAAAGATGGCTTCCCGCTGTTCCACGCCATCCAGGAACAGATTGCCGGTAATACGGTTGTTCTCGTTGCCGCAATCCAACCACAAATGATCTGCACGGAAGGTGTTGCGAAAGACATTTCTGCGGAACAGCCCATTCACGCTATTATGCAGTTTTATGGCCCCGGCTTCCCAGGAAAGCTCCATTTTCTGCCATCCGGTACCTTCGATCAGATTGTCCTCTATCAGCATATGTGTTGCAAAAAGGCCGGCAATGCCGCATACTCCCGCATCTTTTATGGTGCAGCCTCTCACCACACTGTATCCGATCTGCTGTCCCTCCAGAATATCATGGTGCCAGCATTCATTTCCCACATCGATGCCCACTGCATTGGTCCAGTCTATGACGCAGTTTTCGATTACCCAGTGATGCCCTCTGTAACAGGAAATGGCGCCACGCTGGGGTACCGGTGCACCGGTTGCAGCATGGGCGCAGGTGATTCCTTTTACCTTGATATAAGATAAGAAAGGAATTTCAGGAGCAAAGCACTGCTCTCTGCAGGTCACTTCGATCACATGATCTGCCGGATTCTCATCTCCCGGCAGTCTGAAATGTACCGTCTGTCCATTTGCTTCGACCCAATAGCTGCCTTCGCATTTGGACATCTGGTTATACAGTGCCACCTGGGTCAAAGGTTTCCCGTCACAAAATACCATGCCCCTTCTGTTCAGATAAGTAGACATATCGGTTTTATCATATTCAATAAACAATCTGTCATGAAGAATGTTTACGGCACAGAAAGGATTGTAACCGGGAAACATATCAGGCGAAAGTCTGTGCTCCCATATGACAATCTTCCGATCCGGCTTTTCATTGAAATCAGCCTGTATGCGCCATCCTGTACTGGGCTTAAAATCATACACCTGCTCCGAAGCCTTGATCACCACTTCCCCGTTTCCGAAGGCCTCATAACAGATCATATGTGCCGGATCCTGTCCCCCCATAACCGGACGCACACACTCTCTGTATACTCCCTGATGTATCCATATTCTGGTACCCGGTGTTGCCACCGATGCAGCCTTATTTATGGTTTTAAAGGGTTTCTGTGCTGTTCCCTCATTTCCATCATCCGCCTCCGGATGGTTGCAATCTACGTGCAGCTCTCTTTCATACACAACGGGTACTTCCCAAAAGGAAAAGCAACTGCCATCCGGCAAAATAGCTGTTTTATCCATCATTTTTTGCTCCAATCCATAGGAAAAATCAGTTCATAGGAAAGCAATTTCCTATGATATAAAAAGGCGCCTCCCAAAAAAGAGGCGCCTCCACATCTAATTTTGTGAAATATTTATTTTGCAACTGCCTTTTTTGCTTCTAATTCGATCGTATGTTTTTCAGTATCAAATTTAACAAGATCCTGGAATCCAACACCATCAAGGAAAGCTGTCATTTCATCCCACATTGCATCGAATGCAGCATCGTCAGAAGCGTAGATCATTCTCCAGGAGTAATCGCAAACTGCTTCATTACACTGGTTACGGATTACGCTGATGTCAGCGGAGTCTGTAGGAAGAGATACGGATACGTTAGGGCTGATAATAAGTTTGTTATTAGCTTTCATGTATTCAACAGGTTCTGCAGCACCAAATTTCTCTGCCCATTCCTTCTTCATATCTGTCATGGTCTCTTCTTTGTATGTGCTCCAGTAATCTTTGTTGTAAGCTTCGCCTGTTTCAGGGTTTGTGCTGTTTGCAGCTACTAACCACTGGTTGATTGCGTTGTTACCATCGTTGAAGCCTGCGCCGCCCCATTCTTCAGGAACCGGAAGGTTATCCATCAGAGCGTTTGTGTTGATAGCGTGCAGTCTGCCGTCATCACCTTTTTCGTAGTTGAAGCCTTCAATACCATCATGCTGGAACATCAAGCCTTCCGGACTTGCATACCAGTCAAGGAATTCAAGAATCTTCTTGTATTTTGCATCGTCAACCTGAGAACCGATTGCGAATACACGGCCGCTACCATAGTAGGAGTCAGCATCTGTGTAGTAAGACTGATCAGCAACAGGAACGAAGATAAATGCATTACCTGCTTTTAATCTGTCAACAGAGTTCCAGAAACCAACCTGCCAGCTGTACCACATTAAGTAAACCTGACCTGCACTCATCTTAGCACATGCAGCGTTCCAGTCCTGTGTAGCGGAGTCAGGGTCAACAAGACCACGTTTGTTTGCCTCGTATAAGAATTTCAGCATCTTGTAGTAAGAGCCTTCTTTGTCTGTCAAAGGAATGAAAGTTCCATCGGGTTTCAGAATAACGGAACCTTTGATCTTTTCGCCATACCATGTTGTCAACTGTACAACGTTAGCGATACCGAGCATGCCGTCGCCACCATCCCAGTCAGGCCATAAGGACATAGGATAACAAGGATCGCCGGCTTCGTTTGTAGGATGAGCTTTCATCATATCTTCCAGAACATCCAAAAGTCCGTCAAGGTCTGCGATATCAGGACATCCCAGTTCTTTGTATAAATCCCAACGAAGAAGTGGGCTGGAGTAAATAACGTCCTGAGAATAGGATGTAGGAGATGTGTTCATCATTTCTGTAGGCATACCGTATGTCTTGCCATCGTTGCCTTCTAAACCATTGTTCAGCATATCGATCTGCTCTTTGTATGCTGCAAGATTGGAATAATTCCAGATGTCTGCAGAGATATCTTTTACAAGACCTGCTTCTACACACTCTTTAAACTGTCCGGATTCCAAGATCAGAACATCACCCAGGTTACCGCTGCTTGCACGAGTCTGGTAAATCGCATCACCTGCAACCTGAGGTGCAATGATATTCAGTTCGATGTTGAAACGATCTTTTACAACTTTTGCAAACCAACCGGTCTGAACGCCCTGGTAGTTAGCCGCAACATCGAAGAATTCCAATGTCATTACATCACCGCTGCCTGCATCAGTTGTCTCTGTAGCTGTTTCAGTAGCTGTTTCAGTAGTTGTTTCGGTAGCTGCTGTGCTGTCTGTATCGGAGGAAGCACTTTCTGTAGGAGCAGAACTACCGCCACATCCTGCGAGCACGCTAGCCATCATGGCTGTTGCACACAAGAGTGAAATGATTTTCTTGCTTTTCATAATTCCCTCTCTTTCTGCGCCTTGCGCAAATAAATTAACTTTATAATCAACAGGTCGCATGCCTGTTCATTATCCTTTTACCGCACCGATCATAATACCCTTTGTAAAGAATCTCTGGAATATGGGGTAAACCAGAATGATCGGCGTTACAACTACGATGGTTACCGTCATGCGAACGGAGGTAGCCGTGGATGCATGAGCCATGCTGGCTGCAACCGCAGAAGCATTGGTGGAGTTATTTACCAGTGACTTCAAGGAGCTTGCCTGGTTGATGTAGTTGTACAACGTGTACTGTAAGGTATACAGCTTGTCATCTGTGACCAACAGCAGGGTATCCTGGAAGGAGTTCCACTGTGCAACGGCAGCGAAAATAGCAACCGTAGCCAGAATCGGCTTGATAACCGGAATCATAATCTGGAAAAAGACTCGCAAGGTTCCCGCACCGTCTATCTCCGCAGCCTCTTCCAGCTCTTTCGGCACCGACTCTACAAAGGTCTTACACAAGATGATGTAGAAAGGCTGTACAGCTGTGGGCCAGATGTATACCCAGAAGTTATTGGTCAGTCCCAGATTCTTCATGGTGATGAACCAGGGGATAATACCTGCGTTGAAGTACATGGTAGCCGCTACCAGGCGGAACCAGAGTTTTCTGTGCCATAAGCTTTCTCTGGTAAACATATAGCCCAGGAAAGCAGCAATGATTACGGTAACGATGGTACCCACCACCGTTCTTGCCAGGGAAACCTTCAAAGCCTGGAACAAACCCTGGATTTTCATAACCTGCTGATAGTTTGTAAAGTGAATCTCTTTGGGAAGGAAAATAATCTTTCCACGTTCGCTTAAGTTGTTGGCACTGATTGTGTTGATAAAAATGTAGTAAAACGGATAAGCACAAACAAAAGCAAAAAAGGTATATACAATGTATGTGATCACACTGATCATCCGATCGCCGAAACTAACCTTGTATTTTACTTTTGAGGCTTTATATGTAGGTTGTTTGCTCATATCGCCATCCTCCTTTAAATAAAGCCTTCGCCTCTGACGAGCTTGGAAATCTTATTGGTACAGCAAAGCAAAACCAGACTTACAACACTCTTCAGAATACTGATTGCCGTGGAAAGAGAATAACCACCGCTACCCATTGCCAGATTATATACATACAGGTCAAGAACCTGAATGGCATCTTTGTTAAATGCGTTCTGGAACACGAAGTACTGCTCCATACCGTTGGATAAGAAGTTTGCCAGATTCAGCATTACCAGTACGAAATATGTAGGTAAGATACTTGGAATGGTAATGTGCCAGATGATCTGCATTCTGGAGGCACCGTCTACCTTGGCAGCTTCCTTTAAGGATTCATCGATTCCCGCAATGGCTGCCAGATACATGATTGCAGCCCAGCCCGCATTCTTCCAGGTCAGCCACAGCCACATCTTGAACCAGATATGATCCGCGGACTGCAGGAACATCTGAGGCGTATCCCATAAACCAAGCTTCATGCCGATGGAGTTTACAACACCGGTACTGCTAAACACGCTGTATGCGATGGAGTAAACAAGAACCCAGCTGATAAAGTTAGGCAGTGTGGTAACTGTCTGTACCACCTTCTGGAAGGGTTTGCATTTGATCTCATTCAGAAAGATTGCGAAGATCATCGGAAACCAGGAGAAGAATAAGCTGATACCGCTCATGGCAAAGGTGTTACGAAGCACCATCAGCAGCTGTTTCAGCTTCACTTCGTTTTCCACCATGGACCGGAACCATTTCAGTCCCACGAACTTATCCCAGGAAAGTGGGAAAGGCGGTTTGTAATCAAAAAACGCATATACCCATCCGTAAAGTGGATAATATGAAAAAACGAGTACCAGAAGAATGAAAGGAAGAATCATCAGAAATTCTTTAAACCCTCTCACCTTTCTCTTATTGCTGAAAAACTCTTTCATCCTCATCCCCCTATCTGTTTTTCTTTAGTCATTTATGTACTGTCAACCTATAAGAAGCGTTGCCGTCATCTGTATATTTTTATACTCAAACGTTTTAGGTTTAACGTTTTACCTGTTATGCACTAATAATATACAAAATGTATATGTCTGTCAATATTTTATTGGTGCAATTTATAATATCTGAACACTTTTACACAATACGCACTACTCATTTTGTATATTTTGTACATTTTTCTTTTTCAATCAATGAAAGCAGTGTGTGCATCCTTGCAGAGCATTCAAATGTGCCACCGAAGTACTTGCCGCGAAGGGCGGCTCACTGTTCTGTATCATGCAGACTTTCTGTATGATGCATGTTTCTATATAATGCAGACTTTTGTCAGTCTTTTCGATAACATACCGATTCTCTCTCCACAAAAGAGCAGGGAATCAAAATCTCTTTTTCCTTGCCTTCCTTCTCCTCCATCTGTTCAAAGAGCAGTCTGGCAGCCGTATGCCCGATCTCCTGTAAGGGCAAAGCCATGGTGGTCAATCCGGGAGTCATGTATTCTGCAAGGATCTGATTGTCGAATCCGACTACTGACAAGTCCCGTCCGGCAACCATCCCCTGCTCATGCAGGTACTGGTAAACACCACCTGCGATACGGTCAGTCATACAGAATACCGCAGTAATATTCCTCTGCAACAACTGTTCTATCTCACTGTATCCGGCATGTTTCTCCCAGTCTGACAATCGTACCAGATCCGGATCATAGGCAATGTCCGCCTGCGTTAAGGCCTCTTGATATCCCTGCAGTCTTCGCTGCGTATGAATATTGTCTATTCGTCCGCCGATTACACCGATCTTTTTATGACCCTTATCGATCAAATAACGAATTATCTCCCTGGAAGATGCCACATCATCGATCAGTACGGAAGGCACCCTGGGATTATTCTCATAGGCATAAGCCATAACTGCAGGGGTAGAAAAGTTTTGCGGAAAACAGTCAATCATTCTGGCATGACCGGCAATGTATATGACACCGTCCACCATATGGGAATTCATTTCCTTCAGCATAGGATCCAGTACCGAGTGAAGTGCCTTTTTATTATAATACCAGGCATCCTGCCATCTGGCATACATACGCAGGTTTCTGACAGTGGTCTTGTACCCGCAGTTTTCACAACAGCTCATAATACCTTCGATGATCTCCGGCGTTGTGAACTGTGAAATATCATCTGCAATGATGCCGATCACCCTGGTTTTCTGACTGCGCAGCCCCTGTGCAATGGTATTGGGACGATAGCCTCTTTCCTCCATCACCTTCAGAATTCTCTGTCTGGTCTGTTCCCCCACCTTAGCCTTATTGTTGATCACATTGGATACTGTGGTAATAGAAACATTACATTCTTTTGCTATGTCCTTAATGGTTACCATTTTTTCTTTCCCTTTCGGTTCCGTGTATCTTCACATCACCGATGATATACTCACCGGCCTGCATTGCAGCTTTCGTTACCTCTCTTGTATCATACGTTCCCAATGCCTTCTCGTAAAGTATTTCTTTTTCTTCCCGGGAACCAAACTGCTTTCCTTTCTCCCCATGAAGCTGCTGACAGGTAAGTTTGCCCTCCTTGTCACACCAGGAAAATGATGTTAACGTATACTTCATTTCCTCGTAGGCATAGGTTTCTCCGTCATCCTCATAAAGCAGGAAATCGGCATCCTTGCCGGGATAGATGTGCATATGAAGAAGCTTTTCTGTTTCCTCGGTGGAAGGGGCAAACAAAGCCCTAGGCAGGATACTGCCTGCTTTCACGAATATGGGAATGCTGTCCAGTGGGGCATCCGTCTCAATCCACTGGCCGCCCTGATAGTATGCATCTGTCCGGTAATCGTACCAACCCTCTCCTGCCGGCAGATAGACCTGGCGGGTGGGAATCTCTTCTTCGGTCCGGCTAGTTTCCCGATAACAGCCCTCCTGTCCCCTTTGTTTACCATAATACAGGGGTTCCACCACAGGACATACCATCAGTTCATTGCCGAACATATACTGATCGGTAATCTGCCTTGCTTCCCGGTCTCCCGGCCAGCAAAAAGCCAGCAGCCGGATCATAGACTGATCCTTCAGCCAGCAAAGTCCCGCATAGGAATAAATATAAGGCAGAAGTTCATAACGAAGTCTGTTTGCAGCAAGCAGGGCATCATAGAAAGGATACGCCCCGTTCTCAAAATACCACAGTTCCCGCCGGCAATCCGTACCATGGCCACGAAATACGGGCAGGAAGGTACCCCACTGGAACCACCTGACAAACAGTTCACAATAGGCAGGATCATGATAGGTATCCGGATACTCACCTTTCCAGAACCACTGGTCGCCTCTTTTTACAAAAAACGCACCAATATCTACCGTCCAGAAGGGAAGACCGCTGGCGCAAAAATGCAAGCCTGCTGCCACCTGTCTTTTCAGCGTATCCCAGGAAGCATCCGTATCTCCCGACCAAAGAATGGTACCATACCGCTGTTGTCCTGTGTAAGCGCTTCTGGTCAGATTTACCACCCTTTTGGAGCTCTGAGACCGCTGTCCCTCATAAATCCCCTGTGCATGATACAAGCCGAAAGCATTCATTCTGTCTGGCGGAAGATGATTGCTCACCATGCGGCAATATTCTCCGTACATCACAGCAGGTTCCACCTGCTCCTTGTGATTCCATTCCGGGGTAAAAGGTTCACTGCTGTCACACCACCAGGCATCCACACCATGTACCAGCAGCCCTCTGCCAAGCTGCTCCCAGTAAAGAGCCCTGCCTTTTTCCGACAAAGCATTGTATACCGTGCAGCCCGGAAGCAGCAGTCCCTGTTCCTTGAACTCCCGATAATTATCCGTGTGTTCTGCCATATTGGGCCAGATAGAAAGCATGAAATGCACATGCTCCCGGTGCAATGTCTCGATCATTTCCCCGGGAGAAGGAAATCTTTCAGGATCAAAGGTTTTCTGTCCCCACTGATTGTCTTCCCAGGAACACCAGTCAAGAACAATACCGTCCAATCCAATACCTCTTCTTCTGTATTCGGAAGCCACCTGCAGAATTTCTTCTTGTGTCTCGTATCGTTCCTGACTCTGTATATATCCGAAAGCCCATTTGGGAAGCAGTGCCGCTTTTCCCGTAAGATGTCTGTATTGCCGGATCACCTCGTCCATGGTTCCGCCATGCATCACATAGAAATCCATCTCTGTATCCGCTTCCGTATACAGATAAGACCCCTGTATCGTATCGTTAAAAATCATAGGGCTGTAGGTATCCACCAGAATGCCGTATCCACGGGTAGATACCAGCATGGGAATGGCAATCTTTCTGTTGGCCTGATGCACATAAACCTTTTGTCCTCGCAGGGAACCGAAGCCTTCTTCATGCTGTCCAAGTCCGTACAATGCCTCCTCGTCGGCAAATTCCAGGTGAAGCCAGGTATGGAAACGACTTCCTGCGGGTTCTTTCACCGACTCTTTTACCACTTCCTTCACACCGTCCGGGGTAACCACCTTCTCTGTCCGGATGCTGTCTTCCTGCAATTTATAGACAGTGAATTCCTCCAATATCTTACTGTCTCTTTCCCGTTCTCTGAAAAGACAGTTTGCATCCCCGTCCAGGTAAGAAAAGGAGCCGGTTGCTCTGTGTATCCTGATCTGTAAGTGTTCCATGATCAAACAGATACTATCCTCATCCTCCCGAAAATCCCATGCTGAGAAAACATCCTGACAGACTACGCCCGGCTTTTCTTCTTGGGAAAACGTATCCTTCTGTGTAAAGGTTACTCGTATGGTCCTTGCATTCTTAGGCTCCAGCCGATACTTTCCTGCATCAGAATACAGATACAGTCTGTCCTCCACACGTTCCACTTCTTTGATCCATCTACTCTTTTCTTCAGATACGCTGAGCATATACTCTTTCCTCCTGATTATTTTTTACTTCTTTTTCGGAATTGTGTTCCTACGGGCGAGAACGCAATTCCGAAAAGTTTTTTCCTACCAAAACAAGCCCGGCGGTATCCGCCGGGCTTGATCAATGCAGAAAAATCCAACTGTAGGGTTATTTTGCCAGATATTTTTTTACTTCTGCAACGATAACACCGTTAAGTGCCAACAGGGCAACGATGTTAGGCAGAGCCATCAAACCGTTGAAGATATCTGCGATCGTCCATACAGCAGCAACCGTCATGTAAGGACCAATGAAGATTGCAAGGATGTATAACCATCTGTAGCCTTTTACCACTTTCAGGTTTCCGCCTGTCAAGTATTCCAAGCATCTTTCACTATAATAATCCCAACCCAGGATGGTTGTAAATGCAAAAAACACAAGACAGATCATCAGGATAAATGCAGACACCTGATCCGGGAAAGGAAGCCCCATCTGGAACGCTTTTGTGGTAACTGCCACACCCTCCAGACCCATATCCCAGGCACCGGTGATCACAATGGTAAGACCTGTCAGGGTACAAATAACAATCGTATCAATGTAAGTCCCCATCATGGAGATCAGGCCCTGCTTAACAGGCTCTGAAGTCTGGGCAGCTGCAGCTGCGATGGGTGCACTACCAAGACCGGCTTCGTTGGAGAAAATACCACGGGCAATACCCTTCTGCATTGCCACAAGAATGGCACCCAGGGCTCCACCGGCTGCGGCACGCATACCAAAGGCAGACTGCACGATCTCAACCACTGCAGCAGGTACTGTTGTTATATTGAACAGAATCACCAACAGTGCGGAAACCACATACAGAATCGCCATAAATGGTACAATGATTTCAGCCACTCTGGAAATTCTCTTTAATCCGCCGATGATTACAAGACCTACGCAAAGGGTCAGAAGAATACCTGTAATGACTACTGTCCAGGAATATGTATTACCAAATAAGGAAACGCTCCATGCGTTATTGGGGTCAAAGAAATTATTCACAGCACTGGAAATACCGTTCACCTGTGTGAATGTACCGATACCGAAAAGACCAACACCAACACCGAAGAATGCAAATACTTTTGCAAGCCATTTCCAGTTCTTACCCATACCCTTTTCAATGTAGTAGAAAGGACCGCCTACAATGTGTCCGTCCTCTGCCACCTCACGGTATTTCAGAGCCAGCATACACTCTGAGAACTTGGTGGCCGTTCCCAACAGTGCGGCAATCCACATCCAGAAAAGAGCACCGGGACCGCCTGTTACAAGGGCTGTAGCCACACCCACGATATTACCCGTACCGATGGTTGCGGAAAGTGCGGTACAAAGAGCTGCAAAACCGGATACCTCACCGTGTTCTCCGTCCGACTCGTTTTCCTTGATCAGCTTGATTGCTTTGATCAGCTTTGTGAACTGGATCCCC
>CALZKI010000023.1 GCA_945787995.1 uncultured Lachnospiraceae bacterium
CACAATCATTGCAAAGAGAAAAGAGCATCATATGACGCAGGCACAGCTTGCCAATGCTGCAGACATGAATCGTTCCATGATTGGGCGTCTGGAAAATGGCGTATATACCCCAAGTCTGGACCAACTGGAAGCCCTCGGGGATGTACTCGGATTCGAACTTACTGATTTATATGAAGATCAGAAAGACTGCAAGTCGGCAACGAACGCATTACTGGATAAAAAATATCATATCGCTGTAGCAGGAACCGGCTATGTAGGGCTCTCCATCGCCACATTGCTTGCGCAACACAACCATGTAACAGCGGTAGACATTGTGCCTGAAAAAGTAGAAATGCTGAACCAACGCAAATCTCCCATTCAAGACGAGTACATCGAACAATATCTCGCAGAGAAGAATTTGGACCTGACTGCCACGCTGGATGGGGAAAGTGCATATCGTGATGCTGACTATGTAGTCATTGCAGCACCCACAAACTATGACAGCAAGCAGAACTTCTTTGACTGTTCTGCAGTAGAAGCGGTTATTGAATTGGTACTAAAAGTGAATCCAAATGCCATCATGGTCATCAAATCTACCATCCCCGTGGGATACACCGAACGTGTTCGTGCAAAATATCAAACCAAAAATATCATTTTCAGCCCGGAATTTCTACGGGAATCCAAGGCATTATATGACAATCTGTACCCATCCCGTATCATCGTATCCTGCGATGAAAGCACCGAAGAAGCTGCGCATATCTTTGCCAAGCTACTGCAGCAGGGTGCCATCAAACAAAATATCGACACTCTGTATATGGGCTTTACCGAAGCAGAAGCAGTGAAACTCTTTGCCAATACCTATCTGGCACTTCGTGTGTCCTATTTCAATGAGTTGGATACCTACGCCGAAACCAAAGGACTTAACACCGCAGACATCATCAACGGTGTATGCCTGGATCCACGAATCGGTACCCATTACAACAATCCCTCCTTTGGTTATGGCGGATACTGCCTGCCCAAAGACACCAAACAGTTACTTGCCAACTTCCGGGATGTGCCACAGAATATGATTTCAGCCATTGTAGAGTCTAATAAAACAAGGAAGGAATTTATCTCTGACAAAGTGCTGGAGATTGCAGGTGCTTATGAAGCCAACAGTACCTGGGACATAAATAAAGAAAAAGAAGTAGTCATCGGTGTCTACCGCTTGACCATGAAAAGCAATTCCGATAATTTCCGCCAGTCTTCTATTCAGGGTGTCATGAAAAGAATCAAGGCAAAGGGTGCCACAGTAGTGATCTACGAGCCCACACTTCCTGCAGGCTCCACCTTCTACGGCAGCCGTGTCATCGGCGACTTGAAAGAGTTCAAAGCAGTATCTCAGGCAATCATCGCCAACAGATATGATTCCTGTCTGGACGATGTAAAAGAAAAGGTATACACCCGGGATATTTTCCGCCGAGATTAAATTAACAAAAGCCACTTAGTTTTCCAACCGGAAAACCAAGCGGCTTTTTTTTGTTCTGATCACGTAAGCAAATATTATTCCTGAACGTAAGGCATCAGTGCAACGTGGCGAGCACGTTTGATAGCTGCTGTAAGAGCTCTCTGATGTTTTGCACAGTTACCTGTAATTCTTCTGGGAAGAATCTTACCTCTTTCAGATACGTATCTTTTTAATTTAGCTGTATCCTTGTAATCAATTACATTATCTTTACCACAGAATACGCAAACTTTCTTTCTTCTACGCATTCCGCCTTTTTTTCTCATTGGAGAATCGGACTTCTCTGTTTTATTGAAAGCCATCTTTATTACCTCCTATCTAAAATGTGTCAATGTTCCATTAATTGAACGGAAGTTCCTCATCAATTCCTTCCGGAATATTCATGAAGTCACCTGATGCAGGTGCTGCAGAAGATTCTGCTTTGGAATATCCGCCACCGGTGTAGCCCCCTTCGCTTCCCGATGAAGCGTTCTTGCTTTCAGCAAATTCCTGATTATCAACAATAACTTCTGTTGTGTATACGCGAACGCCTTCTTTATTTGTGTAGCTGCCGGTCTGAATACGACCTTCTACCAACAGCTTTGTTCCTTTACGGAAATATTTTTCTGCAAACTCGCCGGAACGTCCAAATGCTACGCAGTTGATAAAATCAGCTGTCTGCTGGTCATCACCACCATTGGAACCACGTCTGCGGTCTACAGCAAGAGTGTATCTGGCAATAGCCATATTACCATTTGCACCCTGAGAATAACGGACTTCAGGATCTCTGGTCAACCGACCCATAAGAATTACTTTATTCATTTAATAAGTACCTCTCTATTATTCCTCGTCCTGTCGTACAACCAAGTATCTTACAACATTGTCCATAATGCGAATTCTGGATTCGATTTCAGCTGGAGCAGTGCTTTCAGCGTCGAACTGAATGAAATAGTAGAAAGCTTCTTTCATCTTCTGGACTTCGTAAGCTAATCTCTTCTTTCCCCAGTCATCAACGTTTGTAACTTGTCCACCGAATCTCTCGATAAGAGCTTTACATTTTTCAACAACTGCTGCTCTTTCGTCATCTTCGATTGCTGCACTAACAACAACGGCTAATTCATATTTGTGCATACTGTTACCTCCTTTTGGTCTCTGGCCCCTACCCTAGTAGGAGCAAGGATAAAAATTTTATATCACGGATTACTATAATAGCATAGTTGTCCGATGTTTTCAAGCGTCTTTTCTCATTTTTTCGGTGATTGTTGTCCAAATTTTGTCCATTTCTTTGAATAATATCTCTTCAATTTCTGATGATCTCTTTTATGTTTTTTTCTGCATTCTTTCTGCTGATCATAATCTGGTGCTCACACCCTACACATTTGAGTCGAAAGTCTGCCCCGACGCGAAGCACTTCCCATTCAAAAGATCCACATGGATGCTGCTTCTTCATTTTCAATTTGTCCCCTACACGAATATCCATGGCAACCTCCTTTGCCGGTAATCACCTGATGCTCTATTCATGCTGTCTTTTTTTCACTATATTTCTAACAGCAGCCTCAGCTTTATATAATAGCAGAGATATTGTCAAACCCGCTGCCAGATATATCCACTTTGTGAACGGATTATCATGGATCCAATATACATAGTCTACTGAATATAAATAACTATGTACATCAAAATTTGCAAAGGCAGAAGCCAATTGCGATGTATATGCAAAGTAAAAAATCGTATTAACGATAAAGAATCCTAATACATGATGCATCATAACAGAAAAGCTTCTGTCACCGATGTAAGCCACGATATGGCTCACTTTTGGTATTTTAGCAAGCATTTTGGAAATGCGATACCAGAAGATAATACCGGTTATGGTTGTTACATAGGGAATGATCGGTCCATTGGCAAAGCTGCTGCACCATACAGCACTGAACGCCAAACCATTGCAGGTTCTTACCACAATGAATTGTATGATAAGGACTGCAAGGAGCATTACCCCGTCCGGAATCTTGTTGGCATATTTTTCCAATATCTTTTTATAAAAAATACCCATTTCATAGACAGGCAACATAAAAAGGATTCGTCCCGGCAGTTTCCAATACCCCCATACGTGTCCTTCTATCGCCAGGTAAACTGTTGTGATACCCAACAACAAGGTTATTAGAAGTATACCGGCTTCCTTGCAGTCTATTCTTTTATAATATGTTCTTTTATTATCTGGTCTTTTATTATCTGGTCTTTCCGAAGCTGACGGAGCTGTTCTGTTTCTGAACACTTTGTTATCAGCTAACACTCTGAGAACTTTCCTTCCCAGTACATTGACTACCTGAACCAGAAACAAGGCCGGAACAAACCAGGATGCAAAATTCAGCATATACTGGTGTCCATCTGCGAAGGTATCAATCAAAAGGCTTTTGAAAGACAGATCACTTCCGAAGCCAAAGCCCATTTTATGCAATATAGTAACCAGTATTCCATAGAAAATATTCCATAGAAAATAAGGCAATAGCAAATGTTTGGCTTTACGGCTAATATATTGCAATAGGTTTGTTTCATTTTTCTCCTTATAGAAGTACCCTGAAACAAACAGGAATATCATCACATGAAAGGAATAATAAGGGAATAAATCGCCGATAGTCAATACTCTTAAATCCAAATGTCCGCAGACCACCAGAAGGATAGCGATTCCTGTGAGGATTTGAAAAGGCTTATTCTTATTTTGATACTCAATAATATGACTATTTGCCTCCAATTCCCAAGGCTCCCTTCCCGATATACATATCAATTGTCCATTTCACAATAGCACAGGCGAAAAACTTCAGCACAGCCCTTTTACTCACGCAACACTTGCGTAAACACCTCTCCAATGCTTCCCTGAATTACCAGATCAGCCTGTTCATCACGACCTGTGCTGCTTTTATTGATTACCACCAGTTTATTTCCATTATAATAATCGATCAATCCGGCTGCCGGATATACCACCAGGGATGTACCGCCGATAATCAGCATATCCGCTTCTGAAATCGCCTTGACCGCACCACGTATTGTGGAATCATCCAGTCCTTCTTCATATAGCACCACATCAGGTTTGATGGTTCCGCCGCAGCTGCATTTGGGAACGCCTTCTGCGTCCTTCACATAATTCACATCATAAAACTTGCCACAGTCCTCACAGTAATTACGCAGTACACTTCCATGGAGTTCATAGACCCTCTTACTTCCTGCCGCCTGATGCAAACCATCGATATTCTGTGTTACAATGGCCTTCAGTTTCCCTTCCTGCTCCCATTTGGCGAGAGCCAAATGTGCGGCGTTTGGCTTTGCATCCAGGCAAAGCATCTTGTCCTTATAGAAACGGTAGAACTCATCGGTATGTCTTCGATAAAATGTATGACTTAGAATCGTTTCAGGAGGGTAATCATACTTCTGATGATAGAGTCCATCTACACTTCTGAAATCCGGTATCCCGCTCTCTGTACTGACACCCGCGCCTCCGAAGAAAACAATGTTGTTGCTTTCTGCTATCATCTTTTTCAACTCAAGTATCCGCTCATCCATGTGTGTTCCCTCCCTATTTCTGTATCAACAGCCTACGTAGGCACTACTATCACGCTTCCTACTAGTCCTATTATATCCTACATGTCTCTCATAAGAAAGCTTCAATAACGCCTCAGCTATTTGTCCCCGTCAATAACACCTCAGCATTATTGATGGTAAGAAGCGTTGGTGGCCTTTATCTCAATCAGAGAAGACTAAGACAAATAGCCGCCCCACCTTGGTGGGACGGCCTGTAAACTTTGGAAAAGAAATCCTGTCAGCAGAGGGCCGCTTCAATTGGCGAAACAGCGGTCATTGCTCTTGGACTCAAAATCTGTCCCCGAAATCATTCAGGTAACAGACTGTTTTATTTGGTAGATTTATTCTTGTTATTTACGATTTCAAATACAACTGCACCTAAAAGAACTACGCCTTTTACTACCTTCTGCCAGTTTGCATCGATACCCATAAGGCTCATACCAAGGTTGATAACACCAATCAGAGTAGCACCCACAATCATACCGAATACGCTACCGGATCCACCGTAAGCGGATACACCACCTACTACACAGGCGGAGATAGCATCCATTTCGTAGTTGGTTCCTGCCGTTGAGTTGGCAGCCTGGAATCTTGCTACCACAAGGAATGTACTGATTACGGTAAGTACTGCCATATTCAGGTATGCAAGGAACATGATTTTCTTGGTATCTACGCCGGAAAGTCTTGTTGCTTCTGCGTTACCGCCAATCGTATAGAAATAACGACCGATCGTAGTCTTACTGGTAATGAAGGTGTAAATCAATACAATAACTGTTACCCATACCAGTGTTGTGGGAATACCGCCAGCGTATGCAAGCTTGTAAGCAAACAACATTATAACTGCAACCGTTAATACAGATTTCACGGACATTGCTGCTACACTGTCTGCAGCATAACCTTTTTTCAGCTTTGCATTTCTACCCGTAATATTAATAGCTACAACAATAGCACTGGCAATGATACCCACTAACAGGCAAGGAATGTTGAGAATACCCGGTGCTGTTTCAAACAATTTACCGGAGAAGATTGCCAGGAAATCCTTTGGAATAGGTGCAATACTACCTGTGGAACTATTGGCACTTAAAATAGCTGTTCCCCATCCTCTGAAAGCCAGGAAGCCGGCAAGTGTTGCGATCCATGGCGGAATGTTCAGGTATGCAATCAGGAAGCCAAGGATACAACCATAAACAATACCAATACCTAGCATGATCAGAATGGCAACGGGTGTGCTCATACCATCGGTTACCATGCACTTTGCACCTACAGCGCCTACAAAGCATACGAAGGAACCGCAGGCCAGATCGATGTTACCACCGGTCAGCATACACATCAGCATACCGGTTGCAAGAATGTATACGTATGAGTTTTGTGTAATCAGCGCGTTAAACTGTAATGATGTGAACATCATTCCGCCTGTCGTAATCGTGAAGAATAAGAAAACCAGGACCAGAATGATTAACATTGTATTCTTGCGAATAATATTTGTCGCTTTTTTCATTTCGTCCTACCTCCTTACTTCTTGTCTTTCTTGGATAATACATCAAACAATACGGCAATCAACAGAACCAGACCTTTTACCACCTTCTGCAGGTTGGCATCTACACCCATGATACTCATACCCTGGTTGATAACACCCATGAGAAGTGCACCAATGATTGTTCCTGTTACATTACCGATACCACCGTATGCAGAGGCTCCACCAATGAAGCATGCTGCGATAGCATCCATTTCGTATCCCTGTCCGTATGTAGGCTGTGCTGATGCAGCTCTGGCAATTGTCAGGATGGCTGCAAGACCTGTTAACAGTCCCATGTTTACATAGGCGAAGAAGAATACATTCTTTGTATTAATACCGGACAAAGCTGTTGCTTTTTCATTGCCACCTACTGCATAAAGATAACGTCCCATAGTTGTCTTCTTTGTGATGTATGCATAGATCAAAATAACTGCACCGATCCAAATCAGAGCGGAAGGAATACCTTTATGGGAAGCTAATTTGTATGTTACCCAAAGCACTACGGCACTGATAATGATCAGTTTTGCCAGTTCTCCGAATAAAGGAGCATTTTCATAACCTTTTGTCTTGCTTTCGATTCGGTTCTTTAATGTCATTCCAACATAAATCAATACAATCAGTACACCTGCCAGCATACAGGTCATATTCAAACCGGATCCGCCCAAGAAGTCGGGTACGTAACAATCAGCACCACCGCCAAATACATTCAGGAATGTGACATCATTTACTGCTACCGCATAACCCTGCAGTACCACATTAGCCAATCCTCTGAAGGCATACATGCCCGCCAGAGTAGCAATGAATGGAGGTACTTTTACAAAAGCAATCCAGAAGCCCTGGAAAGCACCTACCAGTGCACCGGCCAACAGCATCACCACTACAGTAATCCAACAGTTGATACCCTTGGACATCATAACTGCCCCAATACCACCTACAAAAGCGATGACGGAACCCACGGAAAGGTCGATGTTACCACCGGTCAAAATACAGAGCAGCATACCGGTACCAAGTACAAATACGTATGCGTTCTGAGATAACAGGTTGTTAATATTCTGTGGAAGAAGGATCTTACCGCCTGTGCTGAACTGGAAGAAGATCATAACAGCAATCAGAGCGATGACCATAGCATATTTTTTCAATGCTTCAGTTACTTTAGCACTACTCATTCTATTCACCCCTTCCTGACTTCAGGATACAACTCATAATCTTCTCCTGAGAAGCCTCTTCTTTTGATAACTCACCGACAATCTGGCCTTCGTTCATGACATATATTCTATCACTCATACCAAGAACTTCGGGAAGTTCGGAAGAAATCATAATAACGGATTTTCCTGCAGCGGCAAGGTCATTGATGATACAGTAAATCTCATATTTTGCACCTACGTCAATACCTCTTGTAGGTTCATCCAGAATCAAAATGTCGGGATCGGCAAACATCCATTTTGCAAGCAATACTTTCTGCTGATTTCCACCGGACAGGTTACCTACATTTTGTTCTACAGAAGGACATTTTGTCTTCAGCTTCTGTCTATATTCTTCAGCCACCTGATATTCTTTATCTTTATCAATCACCATTTTATTGGAAATGGAATCCAGATTAGCCAAAGTAGTGTTGATTTTGATCGGATTGGAAAGCACCAGTCCGTTTCCTTTACGGTCTTCTGTCACGTATGCAATCTTTGCTTTGATGGCATCCTTGATGGTTTTCAGGTTAGTCTCTTTTCCGTCAAGAAGCAGTGTACCCTGAATGTCTTTACCATATGATTTACCAAAAATACTCATGGCAAGTTCTGTACGTCCTGCACCCATCAGTCCGGAGATACCAACTACCTCGCCACGTCTGACATACATGTTGACACCATCAACCACTTTTCGACCTTCATACTGAGGATGGTATACTGTCCAGTCTTTTACTTCCATCTTCACATCACCGATTTTTACATCAGGACGCTTTGGGAAACGGTCTGTAATTTCACGACCTACCATACCTCTGATGATTCTGTCTTCCGGAATCTTTCTGTCCGGATTGTCTATCGTCTCGATTGTAGAACCATCACGAATGACAGTAATTTTATCTGCAACGTAAGAAACCTCATTTAATTTATGAGATATAATAATCGAAGTCATTCCTTCTTCTTTGAATTTCAGCATCAGATCCAGAAGTGCTTTAGAGTCTGACTCATTCAAGGAAGAAGTGGGCTCATCCAGGATCAGCAGTTTCGCATGTTTTGCAAGTGCTTTTGCAATCTCAACCAGCTGTTGCTTACCGGTACCGATATCTTTAATCAGAACCTTGGAAGATTCCTGAAGACCTACCATTTTCAGGTATTTGTCAGCTTCTCTGTAAGTTTCATTCCAGTCAATAGCAGACTTTTTACCTCTTTCATTTCCTAAAAACATGTTTTCTCCGATGGTCATGTAAGGAATCAGCGCAAGCTCCTGATGGATAATTACGATACCTTTTTCTTCGGAGTCTTTAATCTTATTGAACTGACATACTTCACCATCATACACGATGTCGCCGGAGTATGTTCCATAAGGATAAATACCACTAAGAACGTTCATCAGTGTAGATTTACCAGCACCGTTTTCGCCAACCAGCGCATGAATCTCACCTTCTTCAACTTTCAGGTTAACATTGTCGAGGGCCTTAACACCGGGAAATTCTTTAACGATATTCTTCATTTCCAGTAATATCTTCGCCAATTGTATATCCTCCCATTTCTTTTCCAAAAAGATTCAATACTTGTACAAGTTCTCTTTCAAAAACGCAGGCGGGATTTTGCTCCCGCCTGCATGCTTTACATATTTGTTTCTACTTTATGATTCAGTATTATTTTAACTGATCTTCTGTGTAGTAACCGGAATCGATTAACAGTTCTTTGTAGTTGTTAACATCTGCGAATACAGGCTCGCAAAGGTAAGAAGGAACTACTAATGCACCGTTGTCGTATGTCTTTGTATCGTTAACTTCTACTGTTTCACCCTTCAGGATCTGACCAACCATCTTAACTACCTGGCTAGCAAGTGTACGTGTATCTTTGAATACGGACATAGCCTGTTTGCCATTGATCATAGCTTTTGTATTCTCGATATCGCAGTCCTGACCTGTAATGATAGGATAGTTACCTGTGTAGTTAGCTGCAAGTGCGTTCTCAACACCCATAGCTGTGGAGTCGTTGGAGCATAACCAAGCGTCTAACTGTGTTCCATCAGCATAGTAAGAAGAAAGGATATTTTCTGCTCTGGACTGAGAAGTCTCTGTAGACCATGCAGGAGTAGCAACTTCTTCGAATTTTGTCTGACCGGATACAACGTTTAATTTACCGGATTCGATGTAAGGTTTCAGAACATCCATAGCACCGTTGAAGAAGAAGCCGGCATTGTTGTCACCAGGGTCACCAGCTGTGAACTCGATGTTGAAAGGACCAGCTGCGTTGTCAAGGTCTAACTGCTCTTTAATGTATGTACCCTGAACTGTACCAACTTTGTAGTTATCAAATGTAGCATAGTAGGAAACAGCGTCATGGTTCATGATCAGACGGTCGTAAGCAACTACAGGAACACCTTTAGCTTTAGCCATATCAAGAGCTTCACCTAAGGAAGAACCTTCGATAGCTGCGATAACAACTACGTTACAACCGGAGTTGATCATGTTCTGTACCTGAGATACCTGTGTCTGAACGTCGTTAGAAGCGTACTGAAGGTCAACTTCGTAACCAGCTGCTTTTAACTCTTTTTCCATGTTAGCGCCATCCTGGTTCCATCTCTGGAGATCCTTTGTAGGCATGGATACACCAACTTTTGTGCCTCCCTTAGAAGATGCAGCACCGCCGCAACCAACAAGTAAAGAGGAAAGCATTGCTACGCAGAGAACTGCGCTTAAGATTTTTTTCTTCATTTAAAAAATCCTCCCTAGAAATTATGATGTTTTGTTGATATCCGTATATAGGATATCGGTAAGCATTTCCTTACATTGGCATAATAACACATTCAAAATAGCATTAACTTGTAACATACAGCACATTTTAGTGAAAACAAAGCAATATTCACGAAAAAACAGGACAAAATTGTGGTTCAATTTTGTCCTGCACAAAGAAATGCTATTCTTCTCGTACATTCAGATATACTTCTTTTCTCTGATGGTAGCTGCCGATGATCACTTCATCGATATTCTCCTTTGTCACTGCCACAGGCGTCAGTTTTTCATAAGGAACATCATAGGTGCCGTCATGTATCGTATCAGATGTATTAATAGGTTCATTCACAGCCAATGCTACCGCTATCTCTGCAGCCCGCTCAGCCAGTTTTTCCACCGGTTTATAGACGGTCATGTATTGAGTGCCTTCCACGATTCTCTGGCAGGCATCCAGATCTGCATCCTGACCGGTTACAATAACCTTTCCTGCAAGTCGGCGTTCCGCCAGCGCCTTTGTGGCCTGCCCGGCCAGAGAGTCATTGCCGCACATAATAGCATCCGGTATGACAGCTTCTTCCCGGGACAAATAGTTGCCGGTAAAGTCAAAAGCATCCTCTGCACGCCAGTTTGCTGCATATCCGGTATCCAGAATATTGATATTCTTATCTGCTATGGCTTGCTGAAACCCTTCCATCACAAAAGGAACATTGGAATCTGTAAGGGGTCCGTTCATCATCAGAATATTGCCACCTTCCGGAAGCTTATCTGCGATTGCCCGTCCCATCAGTTCTCCTACCATTTGGTTATCAAAAGATACAAAGGCATCGACGTTTGCTCTGTTGATCAGGCGGTCATAAGCCACCACAGGTATTCCTTCCTTTTTTGCTTTCAGGATTGCTTCTGACAATCCCTCACAGTCGGTGGCCACCACCACAATCACATCCACATCTTTCTCAATGAAGTAATTAATTTGAGATATCTGTTCTTCCAGACTGCCGTTGGCATTCTGTACATTGACATCAGCACCCAGGCGTTTTGCCTTGGACACAAATACATCTCTGTCACGCTGCCATCTTTCTATCAGGAAAGAGTCCATGGTAAATCCAATCTGAATGTTTGGGTTCTCTTCCACATGATCCTGTTTTGTTTCCACCGATTGTCCACACCCGGTCAGAGTGACCAGCAGGAGGGTAATGAATAGGAGCTTGGGCAGTTTCTTACTTCTATATTTACCTGTATGTTGCTTCATATAGTGTCTCATCCTTTATATATACTGTTAATTTCTTACAAAGCTTCCCGGTATTCTGTAGGTGTAACCCCCACGCTCTTCTTAAATATTCTGCTAAAGTAGTTTGGATCGGAATATCCTACCTGGCCGCAGATTTCTTTCATACTCTTCTCCTTGTCAACCAGAAGTTCTTTTGCTTTCTGAATACGAAGCTTGGTAAGATACTCAATAAAGTTCTCTCCCGTTTCTTCCTTAAATAGCTTGCTAAAGTAGTAGGGACTCAGATTCATTTGTCTGGAAATATCATCCAGTGAAATGTCCTTACTGTAGGTTTCATCAATATACGCCTTAGCCTTTTGGATGATACTGTTGGCATGTTCTTCCTTTTTGACAGTTACATTACGGCAGGCCTCCTGCATTTTCTCCAGGAACCAACCTCTAAGCTCAGAATTTCTGGAAACACCTGCTACAGTAGGCAAATAATCCCTTCTGGACTCAAACCGATATACCATACCGCCGCTCAGGTAAGCATCTTGCTCTGCAAACAAAACAAACTCCAACGCTTTTAATCTGACATTACTGTCATCCTCTCCATAATTGTCCAGCATCCAATCATAGAACACCCGGCAGGCATCCAGGCAACGATCCACGTCACCCTTCTTCAATTCCTCGAAAATCGTTTTTTCCAGGTCTACCGGATAATCGTCCTCATATTTACAGCCTACAGGAAGGTCATCCACATGAGCCACACGGGCAGTGGTACTCACCAGCGATTTTATAGCCTCCTGATAAGACTCCATTGCTTCCGACATTTTCCTGACAGAACCAATACCGATTCTGAATTGAATATCTGTCTCTTTGTGTAGCAGCCTGGACAATTCCCTACACTTGTCAATCAACTCAATACGCTGATTATAATCCAATTTCTTCTCACAGGGCACAAAGACGGGTATCTTGTTGGAAACCACATTTCCCACCACACAGCGAAAACGTTCTTTTATGGAATCGCATACTATTTTATAAAAAGAAGTTGCTTTGACGCTGCTTCCCAGAGCATTGGTCATATAGTAGCCTTCCTGGCTTTCGCCAAATACGATAGCCAGCATGTAACCATATTCTTCCGGAAGTTCCAACAACTGTCTATACTTATCGATATCCTCAAGGTTCTGTTCCTGCAGCATGATGGAAGAAACAAATCCGTTTTCAATGATCGGAATGACTGTTTCCAAGCGTTCCTTGGCAATCAGATCGTTTCTATGACGTTCTCTTCGGGCATCAATCTGACGGATTGCTTTCTCAATAACCTCCACCACCACTTTTTGATTCACAGGTTTATTCAGATACTCCATGACGCCAAGACTAATCGCCTCCTTGGCATACATAAATTTATCATAGGCAGACAAAATGACGAAGATGACAGAAGGATTGGTCTGTTTGATTTCCCGGATTGCATCGATACCATTGATCCCCGGCATCTGAATATCCATAAAAGCAATGTCCGGTTTGAACCGCTCAGCCAGTTCAATCACACCACGACCGGTTTTCGCTGTTTCAATTTCACACCTGTCTTTAAAGTTTTTCTCAATAATATAAGTCAGTGAATCGGTTACGATACCCTCATCATCTGCAAGCATTATTCGATACATGATACCTCCACAATCAATGATTATTGGGGATCCAAATAGTTACCTCTGTTCCCTGTTCTGCCCCATCGCTTTGCATAGTCAATACATCTTCCGGACGCATTTCTGATTCATGGTTCCCCGGGTCGCAATCAAAATACAGCTGCAATCGGGTGATCACATTTTCAAGGCCGATGCCGTTGGAATTGGAAGAAGACGCATTTTCAGAAGCACGTCCCTCCATTACTTCCTGAATTCTCTCCTGAGTCATTCCATGTCCATTATCCCAGACACTGATGCAGATACTGTCTGTAGGCTCATCGCGATAGACGGACACTTCTATAATACCTTCCCGTTCCAATCCGCGGATACCATAGTTAACTGCATTTTCAACAATTGGCTGCAAAATCATACTTGGCACCTTTACATCTTCCAGCTCTTCTGCCACCTGTTTTTTATAATGAATTTCGCCGGAGAAACGAACATTCAGAATGTAAATGTAACTGTCGACCATTTTCAGTTCCTCACCAATGGTCGTGTCTTCATTGATTTTCTTAATATTATAACGGAAGAAATCAGCCATATTTTCAATGAAAGATACCGTCTTATCTGCGCCTTCCATCATCGCCAGCTGGGCACCGGCGTTTAATGTATTGAACAGAAAATGGGGATTAATCTGAGCCTGCAGATATTTTAACTGTGCATCCTTCAGATGTCCTTCCATCATCAGTTCACGTTCCTTCATAGCACTTTCCGTCGCCATGCTTTCCCGCAGTCTTTCTACATATTCCTCGATACTCTGAATCATCTGATTGAAGGTTCGGGACAAAATACCCACTTCATCCTTGGCCTCTACAACAGTTACCTTGGTTGTAAAATCACCGGCAGCCACATCTCTTGCGGCATCCGACAGATTCTTCAGTGGTCTGATAATGTCACCTATCAATATGTAGATAAAGAGAATATCAAATAAAGCACCGAACGCAAGCATAAATATATTTACCATTTCCAGCTGTTTCAATGTACTGATCAACGCCACATATTTTCCTGCATTTCTGGAAAACTGTTCCTCATTCAGGCTGTATATATAGGCCTCTATGGTTCGGTTCTTTTCACTGGCAATCTGGTATTTTACCTTGTATAATTCAACATCACGTCCACGCTTTGCCGTAATCGTTTCATCCACCAGTTCCAGATAATTTTCTGACAGGGATTTAATATTTTTTTCTGTAATCAACATTTTGTCACCGGATACTTCCCCGTTAAGCTGGTTGAGAACCTTACGATATTCCTGCTCACAACGGTAGTAGGAATCCAATGCATCAGAACTCTTTGTATCCAGATAATCCGTCATACTGCTCTGCACTTCTTCCAAGGCATCGGACAACTGATTTAAGGTCACATTACTTACATAAATTCGATCCACCTGTTCCAGCATACTGTTAATGTTTAAATAGAGAATCAGGTTGGTAAATACGATAACCGAAATAGTAAGTATAAATACGATTACGATTTTCAACTGAAGTCCCGAATCATTCCACTTTGTCTGCAGGAGTCTGATCTTACTTTTCATGCTCCACCTCCTGCTTTCTTTCCTCCAGCATAGAGAGAGCATAATACTGCCCTATCATTCTGGAATCAACAGCCATATAGGTACTGACATAACCGGTCTTCTCATATTCCTGTAAAGCCTGTACGCTCATTTTCCCCATAGATTCTGTATCTATGGAAATCGTTGACTGCAAAATATTCTTGGAAACCGCTTCCAGAATATCATCCGAATCGTAGTACCCTATGATATTCAATTTTCCTACTTTGTTGTAGTCCACTGCAGCCTGAAATGCACATTTTGTGAACACAGAATTTAAGCAGATCATAACATCCGGCAGATTTTTTTCATCCAGGAAAATATCCCGAATGGCTTCTTCGGAGCTGAAGGCATCCTGACTGTCAATGGCCACGCCCTCTATCACATAATCAAATTCTCCCAGCGATACTGTATTGACAGCATCCTGAATACCGGACACCACAATATCCTGGCTCAAATCAGCTATATCCGCGTCCATAAGTACATATACTTTATTGGTCTCTTCTGTCAATAAGCTCAACAATTTAGCTCCATAGGTTCTTCCCAGATTATAACTGCTAATACCCACAAAAGAAATCCGTTGCGATGTACTGCAGTCATTTTTTACAGTGACTACCGGAATGCCCCTTTCCTGAGCCAGGTCTATCACATTCGTCAATTCCTGACTCTCGTCTCCTTCCAAAATAATACCATCCACCGCAGCATCAATAGCAATCTGAACCAGTTCCGGTTTACTATAGCTGTGATTCAAATTGGAGCCGAACCGTTCCACGTAAATCTGCCTTTCTTCCCCTTCGAGAGAAGCAGCCTTGTACACACTATCCCAGAATTCCTTTTCCGTCTCATCCGTTATCATTGCATAATGCTTTTCATACTTTTGAGCAATCTGTTCTGTTTCCTTGGATATAGAAGAAAGTTTATAGCGCATAAAGAATACACTGGCACCCATGATTAATACCATGACTCCCATGAGACAGTAGATCAGCTTTATTCTCTTCACACTTCTATCTTTCTTTTTCACACAATGACTCCTGCAATTATATCCTGGTCAGAGAAGGCTCCCTTTTTGTTCCGGCAACAGATTTATGATGAATGATTCAGATATATCCTATGGTACCCTATGAATACTTATTTGTAATGTAACTCTAACTTAGCAATCATATCCTCTAAAATATATCTGGCATCTATTTCTGTATACACGCGAATGATCGGTCTGCTTTCATCCACTTCCGAAGAAGTATCTTCTGCTACAACCGGGGCAGGAATTTCTTTGAATTTGCCACAAGCAGGATTAATTGCCAAGGCAATGGCAGGAGAATCTCCTAAAGACCAGCTTTCCCCCTGTGTCCAGCCTGCAAAGGGTCCCATATTATAATCGATTAATTGCTGATAAAGATGTTCTCCGATAGCACCACAAGGTTTGATTCGCCTTTCTATTTCTGCAATTCCAATATGAATTGTTCCATAAACCAAAGAAGGAACCAGCCACAAATCCACACCGCTGGTCAGCACCAGATTGGCAGCTTCCAAATCATTTCCGGCATTAAATTCTCTAAACGGAGCTTTTCTGGGAGCTTCGCCATGTGTACCAATCCAGATAACCCGCATTTTATCTTTGATTTCGGGATAAAGTTTTAATGCCAATGCAACATTAGTAATGGCACCCTGACATAATACATACAAGGGATGTGTATCCTCTCTCAATGCTTCGTTTCGGATAAACTCTACCGCTTCTGAAGGAACTTCATCTTCAGCCATCTTGCCCGGCTGTCCTTTGAACACCGGTACCTCCATCTCCATTGCGTGAAGGATCGTCATGATTTCCTCGTAACTTCTCTGCATGGATCCTTCCTCATTAAAATGCTCTGCCACGATACCCTGCACCAATAACTTGGGGCTCAGTAAGGCATGTACGATTGCAAACGGATCATCCGCCTCGCACGCAGCATCTGTGTCAAGAATTATTCTGATTTTTTTGTAATCCGGTATATCAAATCCCAAAGCCATAATGTCCTCCTTATATTGTTTACTTTTGCCTTTACTGACTTTAATAATACTAGGTTGGAAAAGGATTCGCAACCGTTTCTCAGTTGCTTGTTTTCCTTCTTCTCAACGTCAAAAGGACCAGCATATGCTGGTCCTCTGATAGAGGCGACAATCGGAATCGAACCGATGATACGGGTGTTGCAGACCCTTGCCTTACCGCTTGGCTATGTCGCCATGTTATGAACGAATTTGATAAATCCAAAAAACGAGCAATCGTATTAGAACAACTGCTCTAAAATGACTCCGACGGGA
>CALZKI010000024.1 GCA_945787995.1 uncultured Lachnospiraceae bacterium
GCTGATAAAAATCAGCCCTCCGGAGACATATGATCTACTTCTGTCCTTTTGCCTGAGAGATAGGCAGATAACGGAATGCTCCATCATGCAACAAGAGCGGAATCATACCGGAATATCTGCTGTACACCTTCGGCGTCCTGATGTAAATACATAGGAACTCTCCAGAGTTGTGCTTCTCGCACATATCATTAATATGAATTAGAAAAATGGTGCTTTTGGGTAATAACTATCCCCAAACAGCACAAGATTACCAAACTTATTCACATTTGTAAATAGATTCTATCGTTTTCTCACGACCATTTTCCGTATTTCCCGAAACTTCCGGTGAAAAGAAGTCATTCAACTGCTTCAGACATTTGTAAAGAACCTTCTTTTCCTCATCCTCAAGCCCTTTTAAGGCCGCTTTGATCATTTTCTTATGGAAATCACGATGATGGTAAAAAGCCTTTTTCCCCTGCTCTGTCAGTGTGGTATAAACCACACGTTTGTCCTGGTCACTTCTGGTTCTGACGATATATCCCTTTTTCTCAAGGGCATTCATATTGGTGGTCAAGGTACCCACAGTAACGGACAGTCTTTTAGCAATCTCGGACATATTACGGGGTTTATCGATTCCCACCGCTTCGATAATATGCATGTCATTATTTGTAATATCTTTAAATTCCTCAGTGATAACAGCCACCGCCTCCACAGCCATAACATGGTTGAACAGGTAGACCAGCATTTCATTTAAACCCTTGTTGTAATTTCCGTCCATGATTCCCTCACTCAAAACTCTCTCGTTTCCGCCTTGCCACTCCGGTACAAGATGAGAACAAAGAGAGTATATCATATTCCGGCTTATTTCATAACCATAATTGCAAAATCTTTGTACACGAACAATCATGTATCAAAACGGACGGTCCACAACGGCACCACCCCGATCATGATAGCTCCAACAGGCACGCACCGTAGGTTAGCCCCGCACCGAAACCGGATAAGACAACCTTCATTCCCGGCTTGATACGTCCCTCTTTCCTCAGTTCATCCAAAAGAATCGGAATGGAAGCGGAAGAGGTATTCCCCACCCGTTCCACATTGGAAGGGAATTTGGCAATATCCACCTGCAGTCTCTTGGCAATGCTCTCAATAATACGTCGATTGGCCTGATGTAATACATAACAGTCGATATCATCCGGTTCCAATGCTGTTTTCCCAAGCAGTTCCAGAATAGCCTCCGGAACCTGACGGGTTGCAAAGCGGAACACTTCCCGGCCATCCATGGTCACATACTGCAGATTATCTTCTCCCTCATAAAATGCATTTTTATGGGCATGCTGGCCGCAGGCCAGCACCTGCCCTTTGGTGCCGTCACTTCTCTGCACATATGGAAGGGGCGTCTGAGATTCCGGATCCTTTGCAAAATAAGCAGCTCCCGCACCGTCACCGAACAAGATGCAGGTGCCTCTGTCTTCCCAGTTTACGATCTTGGAAAGCACTTCCGCTCCGATCACAAGAGCATTGTGATAAATCCCGCTTGCCATGTATGCATCAGCAGTATGCATTGCAAAAAGAAAACCGGAGCAGGCCGCATTCAGATCGAAAGCCACCGCCTTGTGGGCACCGATGGCACTTTGTACCTGACAGGCTACACAGGGCAATGCCATTTCGGAGGAGCAGCTTGCTACCAGAATCAGTTCCACCTCATCCCCGGTTGCACCTGCATCTTCCAATGCTTTTTTTGCCGCAGCTACAGCCAGATCAGCCACTGTTTCTCCGGTAGAAACATGTCTGCTGCCAATACCGGTTCTCTCTCTGATCCATTCGTCACTGGTGTCCACCAGGGCGACCAGTTCTTCATTTGTTACCACTCTATCCGGCAGGGCACGACCCGTACCTTTCAGCTTAATCGCCATAAACTCCTCATTTCTTTCACTTTGTTAGTTCAAATTATCTTATGCAAAACTTCTCATCACATCTTCTACAGACACGATCTCTTTCACACGGTCCACATGTCCGCCGCAGAAAATCAGTCCTTCTTCCACCTTGCCAAGGGCCGCATTGATCAGTGCCTGACTGATGCAGTATGGAGTGGTGGCAGGCTTGCAGGTTTTGACACAATGTCTGCAGGGACCCATCAGCCGTTCCCCGGCTTCTACCCGTTTCATAAATTCGTTGCGGATGGCACGTCCCGGCATACCAACAGGACTTTTTACCAGCACAATATCTTCTGCTGTGGCATCCACATAGGCCTGTTTATACCGTTCATCCGCATCGCATTCATAGGTAGCCACAAATCTGGTGGCAACCTGTACTCCGTGGGCTCCCATGGCCATATAATGTTCCATGTCCTGACGGTCAAAAATACCGCCGCCAACTACCACGGGTATCTTTGTCTGATGCTCCGCTTCCACTTCTCTCACATAGGAAATGATATCCTGTACCTCCCGGTCAAAATCATCTTCCGGTATTTCACGGGAGATAAGCTTCTCCAGATAGTCCTTATCAAATCCCAGATGACCGCCTGCATAAGGGCCTTCGATCACCACCAGGTCAGGCAATCTGTGATACTTTCTTTGCCATTGTCTGATAATGACGGAAGCAGCTTTTTTACTGGATACAATGGGGGCAATCTTTGTACGGCTTCCTGCCGTCAGTTCCGGCAGATTCATGGGCAGTCCCGCACCGGAGACCACCAGATCAGCACCGGCTTCCACTGCTGCTTTTACGTAAAGCTCATAGTCTGTGGTAGCCACCATAATGTTGACGCCAACAATGCCGCCCTCTGCCACAGCTTTTGCCTTTCCGATCTCCTCCCCGATGGCTTCCAGGTTAGCTGCCAGCGGATCTGTACTGTATTCTTCTTTGCGAAAACCGATCTGAGCTGTGGAAATGATGCCTATGCCACCGGCCTTTGCCACAGCGCCTGCCAGTCCCGAAAGGCTGATTCCAACGCCCATGCCTCCCTGTATCACAGGGATGGGTGCAGTCAGATCACCTATTTGTAATGGTTTGTTCATATGTTATACCAAATTTCATCAAACATGTTATCTAAAAATTGCGGAATCTTCTGTAACGTTCTTCCCTGATGGCTTCTCCGGTCATGCCGTTGTAGCGCTCTAAGAAAGCGCAGATCTCCTGCTTCAGATTCTTACCGATGACCTCTTTGGTCACCTCATCGGCGCCGCCGTATTCGGGAATAATTTTCTCGATTACCTTCAGTTCCAACAGATCTGTTGCCGTGATTTTCATCACTTCACTGGCTTCCGCCGCCCGGTTGGAATCCTTCCACAATATAGAAGCAAAGCCTTCCGGAGAAAGAATAGAATAGGTTGCATTTTCCAACATCCAGACCTCATTACCAACCGCAGTGGCAAGGGCTCCGCCGCTGCCTCCTTCTCCTACCAGAATACAAAGCACCGGTACCTTCAGTTTGGACATTTCCATCAGGTTTCTGGCAATGCTTTCACCCATACCTCGTTCTTCCGCTTCCATACCCGGATAGGCACCGGGTGTGTTGACGAAGCAGATGATCGGGCGGTTGAAATGTTCTGCCTGCTGCATCAGTCTCAGTGCTTTACGATATCCCTCCGGCATAGGCATACCGAAATTTTTCTTCTGATAATCCTCCGGATTCTTACCTTTATCCTCCGAAATCACTGTAACAGGCTGATTTCCGATGAAACCGATACCGCCGATGATCGAAGGATCGTCACGAAAAGCTCTGTCCCCATGGGCCTCGGTAAAATAGTCAAAAATATATTCCACGTAATCGATCCCCTGCGGGCGGGTAGCCATACGGACGCCCTTCACCTTCTCCCATGCACTTTTAGTCTGTGCATAATGGAGACGTTCTGTCACCAGTTCACTGATTTTGTATTGCAGATTTGTTTCATCAAAATCCGCATAGTTTCCTTCCACACTTCTGTGTGATTTGATCAGGAAATGAATGGTCTTTTTCAAATTCTTACGTTCCACAATGCCGTCAATAATACCGTGCTCCAGCAGAAACTCTGCCGTCTGAAAGCCTTCCGGCAGTTCCTGTCCGATGGTCTGTCTGATCACACGTGGTCCCGCAAAACCAACCAGTGCCCCGGGTTCCGCCATGATCACATCTCCCAACATGGCAAAGCTGGCTGTCACACCGCCTGTAGTAGGATCTGTCAGAATGGTGCAGTATAAAAGGCCTTCCTCCCGCAGTCTGGCAATGGCAGAAGAAGTCTTTGCCATCTGCATCAGGGAGACAATACCTTCCTGCATTCTGGCGCCACCGGAGCAGCAGAACACAAAGACCGGCAAGCGTCTCTCAATGGCGCGTTCCACAGCCAAAGTCAGCTTTTCACCCACAATACGTCCCATGCTGGCCATCATAAATCTGGCATCACAAACTGCTATAACAGCTTCTTCTCCAAACACTTTACAGGAGCCTACTGTCAAGGCTTCATCCAGGCCGGTTTTCTCCTTGGCCTGTAGTATTTTGTCTTCATAACCGGGGAATTCCAAAGGATTGGACACCGCCATTCCCTCAAACCAGGGATCAAAGGTTCCTTTATCTGCCACCATACGGATACGATTGGTGGTCTTCACGCGGAAATATCCACCACATTCATAGCATACATATTTCAGCTTTACGACTCTGGAGCGCTCTACCAATTTGCCGCATTTTGGACAGGGAATCCACTCTTTATCTGCACCGGATTTTGCAGCCACCGTGCTTTCCGGACGATCATTCTTTTTACCAAACTGTAATAATCTCATAACCTACCTCGTTTTACCGACGAACTATTTTAACCTGACAAATTCTGTATCTTTCGGTCGCGCAATTCATTTTATGAAATGGCAAATGTTAGTTCCGCCTCTGCAACCTTCACGCCATCTACCGTTGCAATGCCTTTGCCGATTCCCATAGGTCCCTTCACCTTTACAATGGTGGTTTCCAGCATCAGTACATCGCCGGGTACCACCTTCTTGCGGAATTTTGCCTTCTCGATCCCGGCAAAATATGCTGTTTTCCCTTTCCATTCAGGAATGGAAAGCATGGCAACCGCACCTACCTGGGCCAAAGCTTCGATGATCAGCACCCCGGGCATCACCGGATTCCCCGGAAAATGCCCCTGGAAAAAAGGTTCATTTCCGCTCACGCATTTTTTCCCCACAGCCTTCTGACCTTCTTCTATCTCTTCAATGGTGTCGATTAACAGAAATGGATAACGATGGGGAATGGTTTCCATAATCTGGTTGATATTCATAAGTGACATAGTTTTTACTCCATATACTTTCCGATCAAAATGCTTGCATTATGGCCGCCAAAACCAAGGGAGTTACTCAGTGCGTAAGGCACAGATTCCCGGTAGCTTTCCTTGCAATAATCCAGATCCATCTCTTCCTCACAGTCCTTAAGGCCCACGGTTTTATGGATAAAATCTTCTTCCACTTCTTTAACGCAGGTGATAAATTCTACTGCCCCTGCTGCCCCCAGAAGATGACCTACCATGGATTTGGTGGAGTTCACGTGAATATCCTTTGCATGCTCACCAAAAGCAGCTTTAATGGCTCTGGTCTCAAACAGGTCATTGTGATGGGTGCTGGTGCCGTGGGCATTGATGTAGGTGATCTGTTCCGACTCCAAACCGGCATCCTTTACCGCATTGGTCATGGCAGTAGCTGCACCCATGCCGTCTTCGGCAGGGCTGGTGATATGATAGGCATCCGAGGTACAGCCATAGCCAAGTACTTCCGCATAAATCTTCGCACCTCTTGCTTTGGCATGCTCCAATTCTTCCAGAATCACCACACCGGCTCCTTCACCCATAACAAAGCCATTTCTATCCTTGTCAAAGGGAATGGAACATCTTGCCGGATTCTCGCTGGAAGAAAGGGCTGTCAATGCTGTGAAACCGGCTACCCCGATCTCTGCTATGCTGGCTTCCGTACCACCCGCTACCATCACATCTGCATCGCCGTACTGAATGGTTCTGAAGGCTTCTCCGATGGAATTGGTACCTGTGGCACAGGCAGTAACCACGTTGATGCTCTTTCCTTTCAGGTTGAACATGATGCTCACATTGCCGGCTGCCATATTGGTAATCATCAAAGGCACCAGCAACGGTGCTACCTTGGAAGGTCCTCTGTCCACAAGTCGGGTGTATTCTCTCTGCATAGCCTGCAGGGAACCTACCCCGTTGCCGATGGCACATCCCACTCTGTAGGGATCCTCCTGTTCCATGTCCAGCTTTGCATCCTCAATGGCTTCTTTTGCCGCAGCCACCGCATACTGACAGAAGGCTTCCATTCGTCTTGCGGCCTTCTTATCCATGTACTCTTCCGGATTAAAATCTTTTACCTGGGCTGCAAGCTTTGCCTTGTAGTCTGTTGTATCAAAATATGTGATTGGGCCAAAACCGATTTTGCCCTCTTTGATGCCTTCCCAAAAGGTGGGCACATCATTACCGATGGGGGTGATGGCACCCAGTCCGGTTACAACTACTCGTTTCTTCATATTGCCTCCGATCTTTGTCTTGTAGTTCCTAATCGGGCATATAGTCAGCGGCTGACACGTTCTCACTCTATTAAGAACGTAGCGGACACTAACTCGCAAAAAACGCTCGTAAGTGCCGACGTTCTTAAAAGGTCTGCCGCTGACTATATGTCCGCTTAAGAACTACAAGACCATGATTTCATACTAAATAAACGTGTCTACATCTGCATGCCGCCGTCTACACAGAACACCTGGCCGGTGATATAGCCTGCTTCGTCGCTGGCCAGAAAGGCTGCCATATTGGCGATGTCTTCCGGGTTGCCCAGCCGTCTTAGCGGAATCATATTCTTTGCGTTGTCTAACGCGGTCTCTGACATTTTGTCTGTCATATCTGATGCCACAAAGCCGGGTGCGATTGCGTTCACGCATACGTTTCTGGCAGCCAGTTCTCTTGCGGTGCTCTTGGTCAGTCCGATCACTCCGGCCTTGGATGCCGAATAGTTTGCCTGGCCTGCATTGCCCATCACACCGGACACGGAGGAGATATTGATGATACGTCCTCCCCGCAGCTTCATAAAATTCCTGTATAAATGTTTGATGGTATGGAAAGTGCCTTTCAGGTTTGTTGATACCACCTGATCGAAATCTGCTTCGCTCATCTTGATCATCAGGTTGTCTCTGGTTATGCCTGCATTATTTACCAGAATGTCCACCTTGCCGTATTTTGCCAGAATGTCTGCCACCTTCTGCTCTGTTGCCGAGTCATCTGCCACATCAAAACCAAAGGCTTCTGCGTTGCCGCCCTGTGCAAAAATTTCCTCTACCACTGCCTTTGCTTTCTCTTCCGAGCCGCAGTAATTGACCAGCACAGTCGCTCCCGATGCAGCCAGTGTAAGCGCTATCTGTCTGCCAATACCGCGACTTGCCCCGGTTACCAGCGCCACTTTTCCTTCCAGATTATAAATTGCCATTTGATTCTATCCTTTTCTCTATTTGCCATCTGTTCCTACAGTAATTCGCCTATGCACTTCGCATCATCTACAATAATTCCGACAGTTTCTCCAGGTCTTCGTACTTCTCGATATTGATGACCTTTAGGTTGCGGTCGGTCTTTCTGACAAAACCGGCTACTGTCTTTCCGGGTCCTATTTCAACAAAGGTATCTACGCCCATTTCCTGCATCACAGCGATGCTTTCTCTGAATCTGACACCACTTGCCACCTGTCTTACCAGCAAATCCTTGATTTCTGCCTTGTCAGTTACCAGTCTTGCCTCTGTGTTACATACATAAGGCACCTGAATGTCCTTGATCTTTTTGTCCGCAAGTACTTCTGCAAGTTGCTTAGATGCTTTGCCAAGCAAAGCAGAGTGGAAAGGTCCGCTTACCTGCAGGGGAACGCATCTTTTCGCCCCCTTTGCCAGAACTGTGTCCCCCGCAGCCTTGACCGCTTTTTCTTCTCCGGAGATCACAAGCTGTCCGGGACAATTGTCGTTGGCAATGGATACGATTCCTTCTGTCTCTTCACATACCTTTGCAACCATCTCTGCCTCAGCACCAAGCACTGCCATCATGGCACCGCCTTCCGGATAGGCTTCCTGCATATATTTGCCGCGGAGTCTGATGATCTGAAACAGATCCTCAGGTTCCATAGCACCGGATGCAGCAATGGCTGCATACTCGCCCAGGCTCAGTCCTGCGCATACATCAGGCTTCACCCCCCTGTTCATCACTTCCTGTAAAATGGCCACCTCCGTGGTTAACAGTGCGATCTGGGTATATTCTGTAATATTTAATTGATCGTTTTCTGAAAAACAAAGACCTTCCACATCCAAACCGGAGGCTTTGGAAGCCAGTTCGTATATTGCTTTTGCAGTTTGGGAATTCTCGTAGAAATCCTTTCCCATGCCAGCTGTCTGAACACCCTGTCCGGGAAAAACAAATGCTATTTTGCCCATAACGCACCTCTTGCATCCACCACAGCTTTTGCCTCTGTGATGATTTCTTCCAGGATTTCTTTACAGCTCTTTTCTTCTTTGATCAGCCCAGCGATCTGTCCTGCCATGACAGTTCCGTTTACCACATCACCGTCCATAACAGCATTGCGAAGAGAGCCCAAGGTCAGCTTCTCAAGCTCCATAAAATCTGCACCTGACTTCTCCAGCTCCAGATACTGTCTTGTCATCTTATTACGCAGACATCTCACCGGATGACCGGTGCTGGCTCCTGTGATTTCAGAGTCAATGTCGGACGCCTTGATGACTTTCTTCTTATAGTTCTCATGTACGATGGATTCTTCCGCAACTACGAAGCGGGTTCCCATCTGTACGGCTTCGGCTCCCAGCATCAATGCTGCTGCCATGCCTCGTCCGTCTGCAATACCGCCTGCTGCGATGACCGGGATGCTAACTGCATCCACAACCTGGGGTACTAATGTCATGGTTGTGGTAAAACCGATATGTCCACCGCTTTCCATTCCTTCCGCAACCACTGCGTCGGCTCCGCCGCGTTCCATAAGCTTTGCAAGCGCCACACTTGCCACAACCGGAATCACTTTGACACCTGCTTCTTTCCACATAGCCATATATTTGCTGGGATTACCGGCACCGGTAGTGACTACTTTAACGCCCTCTTCCACAACCACCTTGGCTACTTCCTCCGCATTGGGATTTAAAAGCATAACATTGACTCCAAAAGGCTTATCTGTCAGTTCTTTGCATTTGCGGATCTCTGCCCTCACAATTTCCGGTGGTGCAGATGCGGCACCAATGATGCCAAGGCCGCCGGCATTGGAAACGGCAGCGGCAAGCCGATGTTCTGCAACCCAGGCCATGCCTCCCTGAATGATAGGATATTCAATTCCTAAAATTTCTGTAATTCTTGTTTTCATATAATTCTCCATTTCTGAGCGAAAACAAATAGCCGATTGAAAAAATCAGCATAGCAATGTGATTTTTCAATCTATTCTCCATTTGACAGACGCTTCAGCGTCGAAGGAACTATGCCTGCTTTTCTTCAATATAATCGATCAATGCACCAACAGAAGTGATGTTTTCAAGATCTTCGGAAGGAATTTCGATACCGAATTCTTCTTCGAATTCCATAACCATATCAAATAAATCAAGAGAGTCTGCATTCAGATCTTCTTTGAATCTTGTTTCTGCTGTGATCTCTACTCCGTCAAGACCTAATTTTTCTTCGATGATTTCTGCGATTTTTTCTAACATTGCTTTGTTCTCCTTTTTTGATTCATATTCCTTCGTTTTACTGTGTAATTGCTTTATATAGTTTGGATTTCAAATAATTTGACTTTCAAACTATCTCCATGGCGTATAGTACACCCAATTAGTTTGAGAGTCAAGATATTTTTTTTACATTCTTCCGGTTTAAAATCTGACAAACGTCCGATTTATATTTCAATATTTTTCCGATTTTATGAAACAAGGGAGAAGTAAGCATAGAAAGCTAGCCAAAGAAGTGAAAACTAACGCACCATGAGAAAACCAAAAAACCGATCTCAGTCGGAGATAGTTCTCCCACTGAGACCGGTTCATTTCTTCACTTGTCAATTAGAGAAGCGGGAGGTATCTCCCACTGTGATAAAGTAAGGTTGCTTACAGAACAGACCTTACAGATACCTTCTGGCCACCGTCTTTCCTTCGTCAAGAATGGTATCAATGACTACCGGCGTGGGATCGGCTCCATCCGGGTTTTCCATCATCGCAAGCAGCTTCTCTGCCGCCTTCAGGCCGATTTCTCTGGTGTTCTGTTTCACTGTTGTGAGCTTCGGCGAAAACTGGGCCACCATATGGATTCCGTCATATCCGGCGATGGAAATGTCTTTGGGAATTCGCATGCCTCTGGCACGGAGCATATTGATACCACCGATGGCAGCGATGTCATCGGAATAGAGAATACAGGTCGGCGGTTTCTCCAGTCGAAGCAGACTTTCCGTGTAATAGGTGGCTTTGTCAATATCACAATAGGAAGAGCAGATCAGATACTCTTTCGGCATCTCAATACCATGCGCCTCACAGGTGTTTAAAAAGCCTTTGATACGAATCCTGGTAACCGTATTCAGGTCGCCATGGATATACGCAATTCTTTTATGTCCCATTCCAAGGATGTACTCTGTCAGTCCGCGGATACCACCTTCATTGTCGGACATCACACAGGAACCGCCGGGAATCTCCTGGTCAATGGCAACGATGGGAATACCGCTTGCCAACAACTCCTGTACTTCAGGATCGTCGAAGTCAATATAGGCGATCACGACCCCGTCCAAACGCTTCTGTACTGCCTTTTCCACGTAGGACATGTGCTGTCCATTCGCCTTACTGGCATTTAAGAACATCACATCATATCCCTTAGCCTCCAAAGTCCTCTTCACACTGTCGATAATCGGTGCAAAGTATTGATGCGTCAATCCACTGTTGGCTTCATCCGTAAAAAGTAACCCCACATTATGATTATTTCTTGTTGCCATAACCCTCTCTCCATTTCAGTTCGATGCATCTGCATCTGTCCCCAAGGACTCTACTGCAAGTCCAACTATAATACCCCAAATGTATGGTGATGCTATCCAGCCATTTATCTATCCTAACAGTGCCTCCCACCGGACCACGATTTCAGTGCAGGTATCCACATCGATGTTATCCACAGCCTCACGAAGCTGCTCCAGCAATGACATCTGCACTTCGTCATACAGAAATCCGTCCAGCACCCCCAGCTTCTCTTCCATAACATCAATATCCAGATTGTCTGCCGCTTCCTTCATTTCTGTCAGCAACGCCAGCAATTCATCCTTGCTGACCGTTCTTTTCTCCACCGTAGTTTTTTCTTCCTCCACACAGTAGGCTGCCAGTTCCTCCATATAGCTTTCATACTTGGCCAACATAATCGGTGTGGAGTTACGAATCAGTTCCAAATCTCTGGCATTACCGGCGGCTTCCAGCTGTTCTGCCATACGTGCCAGAACAAATGCTCCGATCTGCCTGGAAGAGGACTTCAGTGAGTGTACCTCAATGGTGTAGTTAGCCCAGTCCTGGCTATCCACAAAATCTCTGATCTTCTTACTCTTGCCCGGAATATTCTTATAATATTCCCTGAGTACCGTCCAGAACAGTTTGTCACTGCCAAGCAGTTTTCTTGCGGATTCCGTATCCAGATCAGCAATATCAAAATGTTCTTCCATTCCGGATTTCTTTTCTTCTTCTCGGGACTCTCCTTTGTCACGCCTGATCTTCTCCACAGGAAGCCATTTCTTCACCATGTTGACCAGCACCCGAAGTTCAATGGGTTTCGCCACAAAGTCATTCATGCCCTCAGACAAGAAAAGCTCCTTCACACCACCAATGGCGTTTGCAGTCAGTGCAATAATGGGAATATCATTACACTCAGGATGCAGACGTCTGATGATCCGGGTGGTTTCAATTCCATCCAGCTCCGGCATCATATGATCCATAAAGATGATATCATAGTGCACCTGTTCGATTTTATCCAGTGCTTCCTTGCCGCTGTCTGCCGTATCGATCTGCATGCAAAGGGGCTCCAGAAGTCCTTCCGCGATAGTCAGATTGATGGCATTATCATCCACAATAAGCACTTTGGCATCCGGTGCAATAAACTCAAAGCTATTCTCTGTCACCTCGATATAATGAGTTTCTTCCCCGTTAAAGGTGTTGACAATGCCCAAGGTAGACATTGGCTTACGCATGATCCGAAGGTTTGGCAGCTGACACTTGGTGCTATCATCCGGATTCAGCAAAAGAACACCTGTCATATCCGGATCCTCTTCCAGAATCTTTTGAATCTTGTCCTGGAAATGTCCTTTGTCAGAGAAAAGAAAGACTTTTTTGCCCAGCAGCTCCTTCTGATAAAGCTCCCGAACTCTTTCATAATCCTCCGGCTCGATCAGGGTGATAGAGAAAATTCCCAGCCGATTGGTATCCTGATAGAATTCTCTGGCATTGGCAGCATTGGCAAAGGTGCCGAAAGCCACAATCTCTGAAGCATTAGGCACAGACATGGAAGGACTCCAGTCCACCACCTTCTGAGGCAATGTGAAGGAGAACGTGGAACCTTCCTCATACACGCTTTCCACCTGCATGCTGCCCCCCATCAGTTCCACCAGCTGTCTGGAAATAGCCAGTCCCAGGCCGGTACCTTCAATGTTGCGGTTCCGCTTACTGTCCAATTGCTGGAAAGAGCCGAAAAGTTTGCCCATATCAGCCTCTTTGATGCCGATTCCCGTATCCTCCACAGCAACTCGCAGCTGGATCTCATCTTCCGCATTTTTCTCAAAAGTGACTATGATTTTGGCATAACCCTTCTGGGTAAACTTGACTGCATTGTTGGCAAGGTTGATCAGCACCTGCCGGATACGCAGATTATCGCCGTAAAGCAGCTTAGGAAGCTTAGGCTCCACCGATAAAACAATATCCACATCCTTGTCTGTGACACGGGTCATAATGATATTGGATACGTCTGTAAAAAGCGATAAGGGCTCATATTCCACCGGTGTAACGGTCATCTTTCCGGATTCAATCTTGGAAATATCCAGAATATCGTTGATGATGTTGAGCAGTGCCTTACCGCTGGATTTGATCTGTGTGATATAATCTCTTGCCGTCGGTGGCAGATCCTCACGCAAAGCCATCTCCGACATACCGATAACGGCATTCATGGGAGTGCGGATTTCGTGGCTCATGTTGGCCAGAAAGTCTGATTTCATGTTGGCCACACGTTCCATTTCTTTTCCCGTCTCGATAGCCTGCATCTTCCCCTTTGCAATATCCGATAAAATATCACCGATAGACCGAAGGAACTGACAGCTTTGGCGGAATTTCTTTTCTTCCACTACTTTTACCGTCTGCAGAGCCATCCAATAGGGCTTGAATGCAATCCCCTGCTCCAGAGCACGCTGCCTTGCCACTGCTTCACTGGGCACTTCTGTACGAAGCTGTCCGATGATGAAGCCTCCCAGCAGTTTGCCTTCCAGAGAAATGGGAATAGCACATTCCAGCAATCCGGCATGGCACACATAGGGTTCCGATACCCCTTTTCTGAGGGCTTCTTCCATACTGTATTTAAAGCAGAGCTCGCATTTCATTCTGCCCTCTTCCTGCATCCATATATACTCACTGCAGAACGGATCGATCCGATCGCTGTTTCCGGTGATTCGTCCGGCATGATCCACCAGCACCACGGTCATGCCCGTAATATTGCCGAAAGCATCTTCTATTCTGGGTAATATGTCATCTCCAAATATTTTGGTGATGTCCCAATCATCATACTCGTAACTCATGTAAGGAATCCTTTCCCTGCTATTTTCATTCTTTTCACAATTGTGTTCCCGCCAAGGATTATATGTCCGGTTGCAGACACGCTCTCGCTTAGAGTTCCAAACAATTTTCTTTTATCCGATGAACTGCTCAATGGTTCCCAACAGTTTTTCTTTATCGATAGGTTTCAACAGATAGCCCTGGGGCTTCATCATCATAACCTTCTTGATCTTCTCCCTGTCATTAATACCGGTCAGGAATAGCACCGGAATGGAAGCCAGTTCTTCATTGTTCCTAAGGTTCTGCAACACCTGCAGTCCGTTTTCGTTGGGCATTTCATAGTCCAGCAATATCAGATCCGTCTTCTTGTTCTCCAGGAATTTGTAAGCAATTTTTCCGCTGATGGCGGTAGCCACATCATAGTTTTCATGGAGATGCTCTTTGATGATCTTCAGCATTCCCGGATCGTCGTCAATGACCAATACATGTTTTCTTCTCTGTTGTTCCTTGATCAACTCCAGTGCATGCTTCATTGCTTCCTGTTCTTCTCTGGTCTGGCGCAGTTCTCCCATGAAAATTTCGATTCTTCTCTTGATACCCTCTGCGGTGATCGGCTTCTCAATGGCAAAATCAGCCATATACACCGCATGCTCCTGGAATACCTTACATTCCTCCGAAGTACCGATGATTCCGAAGGCAACGCCGTCTCTGGTGATTCGTCTTTTCAGTTCTGCCATGGCGTTAATGTTCTCTATCGTTTCTCCACCCAGACAGATGATAAATGCGTCCGGCTTACACACATCCAGATGTGCATTGATATCTTCCATACGCAGGGATGTACTTAACAGGGTAAAGGTGCCCTTGTTGTGGTAAAAAAGGTCATCAATAATTACCTTATTTCTGCCTGATAACAGGATCTTATACTTTTGTTCTGTCAAAATCCGTTCCATATCGCTTCCTCTTTTGCTTCATTAATGGCTACTTTCCGGCACACTCACCGGTCTCTCCCCGCATGATACGAATACCGTGTTCCAGGTTCGGTAAGAGATACTTCAGTGTCTCGGTAACTGCCTTGGGACTGCCGGGCAGGTTGATGATCAGGCTTTCCCCCCGCTGTACACAGACACCTCGGCTAAACATGGCTCTGGGAGTGATCTGCATACTGTAGCCCCGGATGGCTTCCGCCACCCCCGGCACCTGCCGGTCTGCCACATGCAAGGTAGCCTCCGGTGTCACATCTCTCCCGGAAAGACCGGTTCCTCCCAATGTAAACACCACGTCCGGCTTCCTTTCATCCGTCCACTCCACTAATTTCTTCTCTATCTCATCCTGTTCATCAGGAATGATTTCATTGGCAAAAATCTGATATCCGGCGTGTTCCAAAAGGCTCACCGCAGCAGGACCGCTGGCATCTTCTCTGATTCCCCGGCTTCCTTTGTCACTGCAAACCAGAACTGCTGCCGAAAGCTGTCTGGTCATCACATCCCCAACTCTTACCGGGCCACCCTTTATCACCTTGGCAAAAACGCCTTCCCGGGGCATGATGCAATCTCCGGTCTGCCTTCTGATCTCACACCCCTGATGGCACTCTTTACCTACCTGGGTGATCTCCAGCACCGCTTCCCCGCAACAGAATCGGGTGCCTATGGGATATTTCTTAAAGTCAAAGCCGGAAACCAGCAGGTTTTCTCCGAAGCTTCCCTCTCTTACAGGTGCTCCTTGTGCCCGAAAATTTTCCATCGCCTCATAGGACAGCAGGCTCACCTGTCTGTGCCAGGTTCCTGCGTGAGCATCCTTTTCCAGTCCATGATCTTCTATCAAAAGGCCTTCACCAACGTTTTCCTTGGCAACGCCTCGTATTTCACTGATGCAAACCGCTTTTACAATTCCCATGTGTCTTTCCTCTGGGTATATCTGCTCCTTATCAGAAACTCTTTTTCGAAATGCAGCTATACTAATGTGTGTCTCTCTATATATCGGATTGTTGTACAGAATGATTTATAGATGTGTGTTCTTTTGCCTGAGACCTATATGTCTGTTGCAGACACGCTCTCGCTTAAAGTTCCGCCGTAACGGTACGTAAGGCTGCAAAGAACGCAGCCTAAGTACCGACGGCTCACTATAGTCTGCAATCAGACATATAGGTCTCAGGCATAAGAACACACTTCCGAGTAGAAAGCGATGAAACAAAAAAGCCGGAAAGTATCGTCTGAAACAGACCTCCTACTTTCCGGCAATCCAGCAGATAACGGGAATCGAACCCGCCTCCTCAGCTTGGGAAGCTGATGTTCTACCGATGAACTATATCTGCATATGGGATTCTCTGTATCTCCCATAACTACGTATCAATGGTAACACTATTAGGGGCAATATTCAAGTCCTGATATGCGGGCTTTGCTTCCTACAACATTTCCCTCGCCCGTGTCAAAGCTGAAAGAATCACTGCATCCATATCGTAATATTTGTACTCTCCAAGACGGCCGCCGAAGCATACCTTTTCTTCCCGGTCTGCCATCTGTCTGTACTGTTCGTAAAGTCCGTTGTTCTTCTCGTCGTTGACCGGGTAATAAGGCTCATCACCGGGTTTCCACTCGGAGCTGTACTCTCTGGAAATCACGGTTTTGGGCAGTTCCTTGCCGTTCTCATCCTTACCGAACTCAAACCATTTATGCTCGATGATTCTTGTCCAGGGTGTTTCTCTGTCTGTATAGTTCACAACGGCATTTCCCTGGTAATTGGAGATATCCATGATTTCCTGTTCAAAGCGGACACTTCTGTATTCCAAAGTCCCCAGAGAATAGCCAAAATATGCGTCAACCGGACCCGTGTAAATCACCTGCTCTGCCATGCCGTCATAATTTTCTTTTTCTGCCAGGTAATCTGTATCCAATCGTACTTCTATGCCCTCCAGCAGATTTTCCACCAGCTTCGTGTAGCCGCCCACAGGGATGCCCTGATACAAGGCATTGAAATAATTGTTGTCAAAAGTATATCTGACCGGAAGTCTCTTGATAATAAAAGAGGGCAATTCTCTACAGTCTCTGCCCCATTGCTTTTCCGTGTAGCCCTTCACCAGTTTTTCATAAATGTCACGGCCTACCAGGGCAATAGCCTGTTCCTCCAGGTTCTTTGGCTCCCCTTGGATCTCCTGCTTCTGTTCAGCAATTTTCGCTTCCGCCTGTTCCGGGGTAACCACGCCCCACATCTTGTTAAAGGTATACATGTTAAACGGCAGGGAATACAGATCCCCCTTATAATTTGCCACCGGCGAATTGGTATATCTGTTAAAGGTGGCAAACTGGTTTACATAATCCCAAACCTCTTTGTTGTTGGTATGAAAAATGTGGGCACCGTATTTATGCACAGAAATGCCTTCCAGCTTCTCCGTGTAAACATT
>CALZKI010000025.1 GCA_945787995.1 uncultured Lachnospiraceae bacterium
CTCCAAATAACCGATCACCTTTGTCATATCGAATTCGCTCAAAATACCAAGGTTTGGATCATAGAACTTCCCGTCAAATCCAACCAGATAATGACTGTATCTGCCCATGCGCTCCATGATAATACAGCAGTGAGGGAGCTCCACTTCTTTGCCCAGATTGTACATCAGCACATCCGAATGTCTGATACCGAGATAATCAAGGGTATCAATCATCTTGCTCATATTAGCCTGCCATTCACGGCAATGCATGATATCGCTCATTTCATCCAGTGTTGTACCGGCGATCATTGCCAGACAGGATTGTCCGCACAATCCATCCCAGGGCTGTGTAACAAGATCAATACTGTCTACCTTACGAATCGGATTTTCGTAAGAATAAGGGCTGTCACCGGCTGCACCATCCTCATCATCGTTGCCGATGATCTCAATAGAGATGGTATATGTTTTATGCAATTCAACGGAAGAAACCACATCCTCCGGAACAGGAATATCATAATAGCCCTGCCCTTTGCTGGTTAATTCACAAGTGAAGCACACTTCGTCAAAGCACACTCTTACAGGTGCGGTACCTACTTTCTTGCATACCTCCCAAACATTAAACGGTATGGAAATGGAATTCTCCAGTTCTCTGAATTCTACTGTACTCTCAAATTGATACTTCATGGTTTTCTGCTCCTTCTCTTTTTTCTATGGTTCATAAAAGCTGATATTATAATCCACATTTCCCTTAATGCCGTCAGCTTTTCCCTGATCCGTATACTGCCAAACATCAAAAGCATAGGGAAAATACAAATTCGTATCATAATATGCAATCCATTTTTTGTAATCTTCCAGTTCTTCCAAATTCATACGACGCATGAAGCTCTTCATATTGCCGTAGATCATGGGTTCATATCCGGCCTCTCTAATGGTGTCACAAAATGCTATAATACATTTCGTTCGTTCATCCATGGTAAGGCTTGCGGAACGGGCTTCTCCATTTTCAATATCTTCCACATCTAACACAATGGGATATGTAACCTCGTAGTCAGCAATCTGATCCAGTACAAACTCCGCTTCTTCAATCGCCTCTTCTTCATCCATCGCCTGTGTCACAAAATAGACTCCCACATCCAGGTCAGCCTCCAGGGCTCCTTCGATATTTTCTACAAAGCGATCATCTTCTTTGATCTCACCTTTTGTGTAGCCTCTGACTCCCGAACGGATAAAGACATACTCAATCCCCGTCTTTACAACCTTTTTCCAATCAATCTTCTCCTGATACCGGGATACATCGATACCTTTTTTGGAAATGATCTGTCCGTTCTCATGGTATTGCAGATAGCCATCTTCATCTGCAATAAACTGATTCAGGTTAAAGGGATGATGTGCAAGCTCATCACTGATCGGAATAAAATGATATCCCTTATCTGCAACCACCAGGTCATCCGGATAAAGTGCTTTCAGCGTATCCAACACCGTACTGCCGGTAGAGAGATGATTTTGAATATAATCCAAAATGAGTTTTTTCCCTTCCGTTAACGACGTGACAGCCTGCTCCTGTTTTGCCTCGCTTACCAGCTCCTGCATCTGCTCTTCCGAATAGGAATGATCCAGTTCATCTGTAAGCTGGGTTACTTCCTGACTCAGCTGACGGTTATTTTTCTTCAATTGTAAATACTCTACTGTAGATAAAATACACAGGATTATAGCCAGCAATGTTGCGCTGGCCAGGAAAATCATGTGTAATAACAAACCATATTTGTTCCTTTTGCGTTTTCCCTCATTCTTGCGACGAATCGTTTTTGCCATCTATTATTCCTATCAGATCTTCTCAATAAAGAAGTCTTTAAATCCCTCTCCATATATTTCGCTGGCAGAAGAAATAATCAGAAACGCACTCTGATCAATATTTTTCACGATTTCTTCCACCTCCGGTGTAAACCTCTTTTTGACTGCACAAAGGATGACCTGCTTATCCCCCGCCGAAAAGCCACCTTTGGCCTGCAAATTGGTAACCCCCACTCCCAATTCATACAGAAGCTGTCGTGCCACTTCCTGTGACTGGTTACTGATAATATATATAAGCTCCGCAGAATCCATGCCATACAGAACCGTATCCATTGTTTTCGATGACAAATACACTACCAGACAGGAATAGATAATTAAATTGATGGTTCCCAAAACAGACGCATACACCAGAATTATTATAACATCAAATATAAAAAAGAGCATCCCCGTTTTTATATATGGAAATCTTTTCCGCAGGTATTTGACCAAAATATCAAGTCCACCTGTGGTGGTATGTTGACGAAATACAATGCCCAAACCCAGTCCGCACAAAATACCGCCCGCAACAGTTCCGGCAAGCAGATCCACCTGGGGAAAACCTGCCAGAAAAACGGGTATGACATTGGCAAATATAGAAATCATCAAAGTAGAATACAGCCCTGCAATACTAAATCGTAGTCCAAACTGAAAAAGGCCGAATAACAGCAACGGAATATTCAACAACAGATACCATGTTCCCGTAGCAATGCCGCTCAAGCCTCGAAGCAGCATGGCAATTCCTGTGACGCCTCCGGGCACAATCCGGTTAGGTTCCAAGAAAAGCGTCAGTCCAAGGGCATACAAAAACGACGCGATGGTTATGAAACTGTATTTTTTGAGCAAAGAAAAAAACAACTGCATATGATTACTATACGCAGTTGTTTACAAAATATGCTTTAAGAGACAGGCTAGATAGACGCTCTCACCAATCTGGGGCTGTAACCGTTATTCTGCAAAGCGGAAACAATCTGATTCTTGTGTTCCGTCCCATATGCCTCCAGAGTAATGCGAAGTTCCACTGCGGCGCTACGGTTGATGGAAACAAACTGGTTATGCTCCAGTTTGATAACATTACCGGATTCCTTGGCGATCAGATCTGCCACTCTGGACAATTCACCCGGTTTGTCAGGCAAAAGAACAGATACTGTGAAGATTCTGTCACGAAGCACAAGCCCCTGCTGTACCACGCTGGACATGGTGATCACATCCATATTACCGCCGCTCAGGATGGATACTATTTTCTTATTCTTCACATCCAGATGTTTCAATGCCGCAACGGTAAGCAGTCCGGAATTCTCCACGATCATTTTATGGTTTTCCACCATATCCAGGAATGCTACTACCAGTTCTTCATCCTCAATGGTAATGATATCATCCAGATTTTTCTGTATAAAAGGGAAAATATTGGTTCCCGGTGTCTTCACTGCGGTTCCGTCTGCAATAGTATTGACAGAAGGCAATGTGACAACTTTGCCGGCTTTCATAGACTCCTGCATGCAGTTTGCAAAAGCCGGTTCCACACCGATCACTTTGATCTTAGGATTCAGTAGTTTTGCCAGCGTGGAAACACCGGTTGCAAGTCCGCCTCCGCCAATAGGCACTAATATATAGTCCACCAGCGGCAGTTCCTTGATGATTTCCATGGCAATGGTTCCCTGACCGGTTGCAACCGCAAGATCATCAAAAGGATGTACAAATGTGTAACCGTACTCCTCTGCCAGTTCATATGCCTTTGCACAGGCTTCGTCATACACATCGCCCCAAAGAACCACCTCAGCACCATAGCCTTTGGTTCGATTCACCTTGATCAGAGGTGTGGTTGTGGGCATCACAATTGTAGCCTTAACGCCATAACACTGGGCAGCATAGGCTACGCCCTGGGCATGGTTACCGGCAGAAGCAGTAATGATACCTCTCTCCAATTCCTCTTTATCCAGGGTGCTCATCTTGTAATAGGCTCCACGCAGCTTGTATGCTCCTGTAAACTGCATGTTTTCCGGCTTGAAATATACCTTATTTCCTGTATTTTTACTGAAATAATCACTATATACCAGCTTGGTTTCAGAAGTTACCTTTTTTACAATTTCACAGGCTTCTTCGAATTTTTCCAGCGTAAGCATCTTCTCATCCATGATTATTCTTCCTCCCCGTCATTTTCCGTCTTCACATCAAACAAAGCGTCCACAAACTGATCTGCATCAAATTTCTCCAAATCCTCAATGCCTTCTCCCACACCAATATATTTCACAGGGATCTTCAGTTGGGATTGGATCGCTATGGCAATACCCCCCTTTGCTGTACCGTCCATTTTGGTCAGAACGATACCGGTAAGATCTGCCACTTCGGCAAACTCCCTGGCCTGCTGCAGTGCATTTTGTCCGGTAGTAGCATCCAGTACAACAAGATTCTCTCTGTGAACCCCGGGCAATTCTTTATCGATGATTCGATTCATCTTCTTCAGTTCTTCCATCAGGTTCTTCTTGTTGTGAAGGCGACCTGCCGTATCACACAAAAGGATATCTACTTTCCTTGCTTTTGCCGCATTCACCGCATCAAATACAACACTGGCGGGATCGGCACCTTCGGAACCGGCAATCATATCCACGCCGGCTCTGTGTGACCATTCCGCAAGCTGTTCTGTGGCAGCCGCACGGAAAGTATCTGCCGCCGCCAAGAGCACCTTCTTACCGCTGTTTTTCAGTTTGGAAGCCATCTTGCCCACATAGGTGGTTTTGCCCACGCCGTTCACACCAATGACAAGAATCACTGAGGTCTGATTCTCGAACTCATAGGCGTTCTCGCAAACCCTCATCTGATCCTTCAGATTCTGAATCAGCAATTCCTTACAATCAGCAGGTTTCTTGATGTGCTTTGCCTTTACCTGCTCCTTCAGTTGTTCAATGATCTCCTCAGTGGCATTGATACCGATATCACCCATGACAAGAACTTCTTCCAGTTCTTCATAGAAATCATCATCTATTTCCGAAAAACCGGTAAAAATCGAATCAATACCGTCTACAATATTATGTCTTGTTTTCGTGAGGCCTTCTTTCAGTCGCCCGAAAAAGCCTTTCTTTTCTTCACTCATTAATCATCCAATTCCTTATCAATCAAGTTTACGCTGACAAGTGTTGAAACACCTTTTTCCTGCATGGTGATACCGTAGAGACGATCTACCTTCTCCATTGTACCACGTCTGTGGGTAATTACGATAAACTGTGTATTTCTGGTCAGCTTATGCAGATAAGCGGCAAATCTGGATACGTTACTTTCATCCAGCGCTGCCTCAATCTCATCCAGCAAACAGAAGGGTGATGGCTTCAGATTCTGAATGGCAAACAGCAAACTGATGGCAGTCAGGGCCTTCTCGCCACCGGACATCTGCATCATATTCACCAGTTTCTTTCCCGGTGGCTGTGCAATGATACGGATACCCGCTTCCAGAATATCTTCATCCTCCATCAGTTCCAGGGTTCCTTTACCGCCGCCGAATAATTCCTTAAATACTTTATCAAATTCTTTATTTATCTGTGCAAACTTCTCTTCAAACTGACGTCTCATGGAAGCGTCCAGGTCATCAATAATACCCTGCAGGGTTTCTGCTGCAGCCACCAGATCGTCATGCTGTTTCTTCAAAAAGCCGTAACGTTCCATCAACGCCTTATAATCCTCGATGGCATTGACATTTACATCGCCCAACTTCTTGATCTGATCCTTTAACCCTGTTATCTCCTGTTTCATGGCAGAGAGGTCGGTCATCTCTTCATTACGCAAATGAGCCGCATCGGACAAGGTGATCTCATATTCGTCCCACATATAGTTGATCTGGGATTCAATAGAACCTTCCAGTTTTTCTTTCTGGGCAGCAAGACGATATACTTCTCTATCCAGATCAGAGATCTTTGCAGCCAGTTCTTCACGTGTTGCAAAGAAATTCTTCTGTCTGCCGGATAAGATTTCTTTTCGTTCCTGATTCTGTTTTAACTCTTTTTCAGTTTCTGTCTGGGTTGTCCGGGATGCCTCAATAGTTTTCTGAATTTCTACAATACTCTGTTCCCTGAAAGCCACATCTTCCGCTCCCCGGGAAAGCCCCTGCTCAACCTCTGCCAGTTCACTCTGCAGTCTGGAAAGTTCACCCTCTACACGTTTTGTGTTTTCATACTCAAAGCCGGCCTTCTGACGGCTCTTCTCAACTTCCACATCCTTGGCACTGACAAGTCCGCTGACTTCCGACTCTTCTTCTCGTTTTGCAAGCAGTTCCTTCTGCAGCAGGGCAATCTTCTCCTGCATATCCTGCTCCAGTTTTTCCGAATCGGAAAGTTCATTTACAATCTCGTCTTTTTCCAGCTGTATATCTTTGATTTTCTCTTCAATTTCTTGCTGTTCATCCTTTAAAACGCCGTAACTTTCTTCCTGTTCTCCCTGACGTTCCTTTGCCTGTTCCACACTGATGCGTGCCGTATTCTGCTGAATGAACTTCATCTGCAGTTCTGCTTTGATCCGCTCCAGATCCATTCGAAGCTTATTTCTGTTGCTTTTAATGGTCTCGATCTGTTCCTGCAAATCTTTTATCTTCTGTGCATGCTCTTTTACCTTCTGTTCAAAAGCTTCTATTTCCCTGCGCCTGCTTAACAGATTGCTGTTGTTTTTGAAGGCACCGCCGCTGATGGCACCGCCGGGAACCAGAAGTTCTCCCTCCAGCGTAACCATGCGGATACCGTAATCATACTTTTTCGCAATCTTCACAGCATGGTCCACATGATCTACCACAACAATACGTCCCAGCATAGCCTTTGCCACATTGCGATACTTCTTGTCAGTCTTCACAAGTGTATCCGCCATGCCAAGCACACCTTCTTCCTCAAGCACCTCAGGCGTTTTAAATTCCTGTGGGTGTAAAATGCTTGTTAAAGGTAAGAAAGTAGCACGTCCTGCTTTATTCTTTTTCAAAACTGCAATCATATGCTTTGCAGTATCTTCATCTTCGGTAACAATATTCTGAATATTACCGCCAAGTGCTGTCTCTATAGCAGTTTCATAAGTTTTATCTACCTGAATAATATCCGCAACAACACCGATAATGCCCGGTTCTCTATCCTTATACTCCATAACGGCCTTGACACTTCCGCCATAGCCTTCATAGCGCTCTGTCAGATTTGTCAAAGCTTCCAGCTTGGATTTCTCCTGATGATATAAGGCCTGGGTATCTCTCAGTTCCTGATCACTGGCAGACAAAGTACTGCGAATACCATTGATATTCTCTTCCAGTTCTGTCTGTTTCTTACGCTGCTCCTCTATTTCCAGAGAGATCATCCGGAATCTCTCTTCCAGTTCTTTGATGGTCTCAACCTGTTTTGCCTCATCACTCTTGGCACGCAACAGCTTAGCATTCAATTCTGCCTTTCGAATACCATTTTGCTCCATCATGGAATCCAGTCTTGCCATTCGTGACTTAATGGTTGCCCTGTTATTCAAAGTGGCAATGATGGTGTTCTTATTCTCTTCAATCTGTCCGTTCAGCTTTGCAATCTGATCCTGTACCGACAGCAACAGTTCATGGGTTTCGTTTCTTGCCCCCTCCAGAGCAGTCAGTTCTTCATCAATACGCTGTTTGGAAGCCAATATCTTCTCATATTCCACATTTTTTTCGTCAATCTGTCCCTGAATGGTGCTGATTCGGTTTTTCAGATGCTCCTCATTCCCCTGCACAGAATGAATCTGTTCTTTTAACAGGTCAATCTGACTTTCCAGTTTACTTCTGGTCACACCCGCCTCAGAAAGAGAACTTCTGGCTTCTTCAATGGCATGCTCCAGTTCTTCCAGTTGAGCTTCGATCTGTTCGTAATCCACCTTAATCTGCTCATAACGCTTTGTAGTTCTGTCATGCTCATCTTCGGCAATCTTATACTTCTCGGAAACACTTTCCAGTTGCTCCCTGATACGAACATTTTCCAAAAGGAAAACATTCACGTCCAGTTCTTTCAGTGCTTCCTTTTTTCGCAGATATATCTTTGCCTTTTCAGACTGTTTTTCCAAAGGGCCGATCTGTTTTTCCAATTCGGACAGAATATCACTGACACGAACCAGATTCTGCTTTTCGTCCTCCAGTTTTTTTACAGAGATTGCTTTTCTCTTTTTGAATTTAACAATACCTGCAGCCTCATCGAAAAGTTCACGACGTTCTTCCGGTTTACCGCTCAGGATACGATCAATCTGACCCTGTCCGATGATAGAATAGCCTTCTTTACCGATACCTGTATCATAGAACAGCTCATTTACATCCTTCAGACGACAGATGGTACCGTTGATCATATATTCACTTTCCCCGGAACGATACAGTCTTCTGGATACGGTAACTTCATCATAATCAATCGCAAGCTGATGATCCGAGTTGTCCAAGGTAATGGCAACATAAGCAAAGCTTTGAGGTTTTCTAAGCTCCGTACCGGAGAAAATAACGTCCTGCATGGATCCGCCACGCAGCTGCTTCACTCTCTGCTCACCCAGCACCCAACGAACCGCATCTGCCACATTACTCTTACCACTTCCGTTAGGACCCACAATACCTGTGATACCATTATGGAATTTCAAATTGATTTTATTGGCAAAGGATTTGAATCCCTGAACCTCAATACTTTTTAAATACATCTTTCACCTCAGAATCATTGTATCGCAATCGGCATAAAGCCAACCATTTCATCCACCTTATTCAGGTATCAGGCGTTCATGCTAAGCAATGTCTTATATGCAGCCTGCTGTTCTGCCGCTTTCTTGGAACGGCCCGTGCCAATCTCGTATGCCTGACTGCCAATCATCGCCTGTACTTCATAGGATTTATCATGGTCAGGCCCTTCTTCCTTCAGAAGAACATAGGACAAAGTTCCCTGTTCCGGATGCTTTTGAACATGCTCCTGCAAGATACTCTTTGCATCATAAAACAGCCGTTTTTCATCCAAATCGGATAACACGTATTTCATAATATAGGTTTTCGCCGCATCAATGCCACCATCTAAAAAAAGTGCACCGATCACCGCTTCCATCACATCGGAGATAATAGAATCTCTCTGTCTGCCACCGGTACATTCTTCCCCTCTTCCCAGGAGAATGAATTCTTCTAATCCAAGCTGTCTGGCACAGAAAGCAAGAGAAGGTTCACATACAAGAGACGCTCTGATCTTGGATAATTCTCCTTCCGGCTTCTCCGGATATAATCCATACAGGAACTCACTGGAAACCATCTCCAGCACTGCATCCCCCAAGAATTCCAGTCGCTCATAACTTTCCCATTTATGTATTTTCATTTCGTTAGCAAACGAACTATGCGTAAAAGCCTGTTTCAACAGTTCTTTCCGCCTGAAATGATATGCTATTTGCTCTTCAAACAGGGTCTGATCCTTCTTTTGCATCAAACAGAAACCTCCACCTATATGATAGCGAAAAAAGAGTCCGGATTGCCGGACTCTTTCTTTAGCCGTTTACAGCACTCTTAATCATGTTGACCGCTTCTTCAACAGTTGTTATGTTCTCCGCCAATTCAGTAGGAATCTCGATATCAAATTCTTCTTCAATTCCCATAATAATCTGGAAAACATCCAGGGAATCAGCTCCCAGGTCATCCATAAAGGTGGTTGATAAAGTAATCTCTTCCTCATCAACATTCAGTACTTCAGCAATGATTTTTTTAAGCTTTTCGAATTCCATATTATATCCTCTCTTATTATATATTGTCATAAAACAAAGTCCCATAAGTCTATTCGGTAACCGGAACTCCGTCCTGATTATCTATCATTTCCTTTATTTTTTCATTAATACGTTGTTCTTTGAAGGAAATACACTGCAAAATAGAGTTCTTAATCTCAATTGAGTTGGAACTGCCATGGGTTTTTACAACCAGTCCCTTCAAGCCAAGCATAGGTGCTCCACCGTATTCTTCCACGGAAAAACCCTTTAATGTCTGCTTCAACGCCGGTTTCACCAAAAGTGCACCGATTTTGCTCCGAAGCGAAGTCATCATTCCCTGCTTTACCTTACTGATCAGTGCTGCGCCCACGCCCTCATACATTTTCAGAATAACATTGCCCACAAAGGCCTCACAAACAACCACATCGCAAGCCCCGTAAGGAATATCCCTGGCCTCAACACTGCCGATAAAATTGATGTCCGGACAATTCTTTAACAGCGGAAATGTTTCTTTCACCAGTGCATTGCCTTTTTCTTCCTCTGCACCGATATTCACAATACCCACACGTGGATTCTTCACATGCATAACATGTTCCATGTATACAGAACCCATCTTTGCAAACTGCACAAGATGAGAAGCTCTTGCATCCACATTGGCACCACAGTCAATCAAAAGAGCACAGCCATCAACAGTAGGAATAAGAGGCGCAAGCGGTGGACGTTCTACTCCCTTGATTCTTCCCACAATAACCTGTCCTCCAACCAAAGTTGCTCCGGTACTTCCGGCAGAGACATAGGCATCACAGGTTCCGTCCTTCACCAGATTCATAGCACGAACAATAGAGGAATCCTTCTTCTTTCGAATTGCCATAACAGGAGGCTCAGCCATTTCGATTATCTCAGTAGCATGAACGACTTCAATCTGATCTGCAGGATATGTATACTTTGCAAGTTCTGCCTGAATGGCATCTTCCTTGCCCACCAGAAAAACTTTCACTTTATTGCTTTCCTTCACAGCATCAATAGCACCTTTTACAATCTCATGCGGTGCATTATCGCCGCCCATAGCATCCAATGCTACCTTCACGAATTCAGCCATCACATTCCTTCTCTTTCTGACATTTTTTATCCGTTCCAAATATCATACAATACCGTTCTTCAGAACCTTATACTAATATACTAAACCAACATGCAAAAATCAAGTTATTAGAGCACAATAAAAAAGTGGAGAGTCCCAAAAGACTCTCCATTCAATCTTCTTATCATTATGATAATTAGTCAGCTACTGCAACAACTTCTTTTTTGTTGTAGGAACCACACTTCTTACATACTCTGTGAGGTACCATCAGTTCGCCGCACTTGCTACATTTTACTAATGTAGGAGCAGACATCTTCCAATTAGCTCTTCTCTTATCTCTTCTTCCCTTGGAAGATTTATTCTTAGGACAAATAGACATATCGTTACACCTCCTTAAACAATTCTATCTGAAGAGAACGATTACTCTGTCCTCTCGTAAGCATTTTGCAGATTGCAAGATAATTCTCGCAACCACACGCAGATTATTATATCCAGACACAATATCCTTGTCAAGATATTTTCAAAAGTTTCTTTCTTTTTCTATTTTTGATTTTTTATCTTTCTGTATTTCATTAAGTTTGTTTCTTTTTGTATTATATCAACTTACTGTTCCAACTGCTTCATGATATCAGCCAGTCCGGCAAATCTGGGATCGGGAACAAAGGTATCGCACCCGCATTCTCCCTGATTCAGGTTATGTCCGCATTTGGGGCAAAGGCCTTTGCAATCATCCCTGCAAAGAATCTCCGTGGGCCAGTTGATGACGATTTCTTCTTCCATCAGCTTGTCCACATCCAACTGGTATTCTTCCACAAACACCTGATCATCCTTCTGATCCGGATCCTCATCCAATCGTTCCGGAGCAACTACTTCCCTTTCGAAAGAGACCTCTACGGGAAGGGTTGTGGGAACAAGGCATCTGTCGCAGGGAAGCGTCACTTCCAGCCGACATCCCCCTGTCAAAACAGCTTTTCCTTTTTCTTTATATGAAATGGTCAGTTCCAAAGGCTCCTTTTTTGTGACAACCTCTGCTTTGTATGCATAAGGAAGCTTTCCGATTGCAAAATCCAAAGAGAAGGATTTACTTTTATTTGCCTGACTGAAATAATCTGATAAATGTATCAACATACTTTAAACCAATTTCTACGAATCCAAATTTCTTCTATTGAAACGAGTTACAATATATCTTCTTTAAACCAGTTTCGCGGTTTCTCTTGCTATGGCAAGTTCTTCGTTTGTAGGGATTACCAATATTTTTGTTTTCGAATCAGGGGTGGTGATGTCGATTTCTTTTCCTCGCATACTGTTCTTCTCCTGATCCAGCGTAAAGCCCAGGTATGTCAGGTATTCACAGATCATCCCACGAATCACACCGCTGTTTTCGCCCAGGCCTGCGGTAAAGCAGATCGCATCAACTCCATTCATGGCTGCCACATAAGCCCCCACATATTTGGCTACCCTGTAGCAAAAAGCTTTCATGGTTCTTGTACAATTATCCTTTCCCTGCAGATATCCTTCTTCCAGATCCCTAAAATCAGAAGAAAATTGATCGGAAAGGCCAAGAACCCCCGACTCTTTATTCAGAATATTCATCAGCTGATCCATATCAAGATTTTCTTTTTTGGCGATAAATTCCAGAATCGCAGGATCCAGATCTCCGGATCTGGTGCCCATGATCAAGCCTTCCAGTGGAGTAAGTCCCATAGAGGTGTCTACACACTTTCCGTTCTTTACTGCAGATACACTGGCACCATTTCCAAGATGGCACACAATCACCTTCAAATCAGCAAGGTCTTTTCCCAGCATAGCTGCTGCACGACCGGATACATAGTTATGACTTGTACCATGGAATCCGTATCTTCTGATTTTATACTTCTCATAATAGCGATAGGGAATACCGTACAAGTAAGCTTCTTCAGGCATCGTCTGATGAAAGGCCGTATCAAACACTGCAACCATAGGAGTGGTTGGCATCAGCTTACGGCATGCCTCAATTCCGATCAGATTGGCAGGATTATGCAAAGGTGCCAAATCACTGCATGCTTTGATTGCTTCTATTACTTCATCGGTAATGACTGTGGCTTCTGAAAAAAGCTCTCCGCCGTGAACAATTCTATGTCCTACCGCATCAATATCACTCAATTCCTTCACAACACCATAGGAATCATTTGTCAAAGCATCCAGAACCATCTGAATGGCTATGGTATGATCAGCCATAGGTGCCTCGAAAATCATTTTTTCACCACCGGCAGGTGTATAAACCAGGCGGCTTCCCTCGATTGCAATTCTCTCACAAAGTCCCTTTGCACTTACCTTTTCTGTTTCTGAATCAATTAACTGAAATTTCAAAGAAGAACTACCGCAATTGATGACAAGAATATTCATTTTCCTTTATCTCCTAATCATATACTAACTCTTTATAATCTGTGGTCCTTTCATACAGGGTCCTTCATCACAATTCGACAAATTAGTATGATTCCAAATAGAATGACGCCTACTGCAACTGAGCCTGCACTGCTGTTAAGGCAACAACACCAACGATGTCCTGCCAGCTGCAACCTCTGGAAAGGTCATTGACAGGCTTTGCGATACCCTGCAGCATTGGGCCGTAAGCATCTGCTTTTCCCAGTCTCTGCACCAGCTTATAACCGATATTTCCTGCATCCAGATTAGGGAAAACCAATACATTGGCCTTTCCTGCCACTTCGGAACCGGGTGCTTTTGATTTTGCGACCGACGGAACAAGAGCTGCATCTGTCTGCAATTCACCATCCAGACAAAGCTGTGGATACTGTTCATGGGCAATTTTAACCGCTTCCGCCACCTTGTCTACAAGGGGATGCTTTGCACTGCCTTTGGTGGAGTGAGAAAGCATGGCAATGATGGGTTTAGAACCAACCAGGCTCTTAAAGCTACGAGCAGAGCTTTCCGCAATGGCTGCCAGTTCCTCTGCTGTAGGATCCTGATTCAAACCACAGTCTGCAAAAAGGAAGGTACCGTTGTCCCCATACTCACAATCAGGCACATCCATCAGGAAAAATGCGGAAACCAGCTTTACACCGGGTGCCGTTTTCAAAATCTGCAACGCAGGACGAAGTGTATCCGCTGTGGCATGACAAGCCCCCGCAACCATACCATCCGCATCATTGGCTTTTACCATAACAACACCGAAGGTCAAATAGTCCTTCAACAGGATTTCTCTTGCTTTCTCCGGTGTCATTCCCTTTGCTTTTCTTGTCTCATATAAAAGATTTACATATTCATCCAGTTTCTCAGTAGTCTCCGGATCAACGACCTTTACCCCAGTCAGGTCAACCTCCAGCCAACCGGCACCATCCATGATTTTCTCTTCATTACCAACCATAATGATATTGGCAATTCCCTCCTGCATAATCTGTGATGCTGCAATCAAAGTTCTCTTATCATTTGTTTCCGGAAGAACGATTGTTTTTTTATCCATTCTTGCCTTGTCTTTAATGATATCGATATAAGCCATTTTACCTTCTCCTTTTTATGTAATATAATAGTTATTATTGTGAGACATGGAACTATTCGAAAAAGCCAAATACTTTTTCGAACAACATGCAATAATTATAAAGTATGAGAAGTTTGCATACAAGATTTGCAATTTCATTTTTTGTACAAAATCACGTACATTCACAGGAAAATGCCTGTGTTTTTTGTATTTTTTCCATACAACTCCAAAAACAATTGCCACCTCAAAAGGAGAAATACCATGCGTGTAGCAGCCATCATAGCCGAATATAATCCTTTTCACAATGGACACGCTTATCATATCCGGGAAACCAGACGCATTACCGAATGTGATTATCTGATTGTGGTTATGAGCGGTGACTATACCCAGCGTGGAATACCGGCTTTTATGCCCAAGCATGAGCGGGCCAAAATCGCACTGATGGAAGGTGCTGATCTGGTCCTGGAACTGCCGCTGACCTATGCCACCGGAACAGCTGAGCGTTTTGCTTACGGTGCCGTTTCTCTGCTGAACCGACTGGGATGTGTGGATTACCTGTCTTTCGGTTGTGAAAATGATGATTTGGAAATGTTACAGGCAATCGCCGATTTACTGATTGATCCGCCTGCGCAATTAGCAGAACAGATCGATTCTTTTCTAAAAGATGGATTATCCTACCCTCGTGCACGTGCTATGGCAGTCAAATCTGTAATGCAATCCGGGAACATTCTGGAGTCCCCCAATAATATTCTTGCGGTGGAATACCTGAAAGCACTGAAACGTCAGAAGAGTCAGATTTCTCCGGTAATCATAAAACGAAAAGGAGCCGGATATCATGATACACAACCGGATTCCCTTGGTATGTCTTCAGCCTCCGGCATCCGTAACCTTTTTGTCCGGATCACGCCATCCCAGATGCATGAAATATCCGATACTTTTGATGCGACCGGTTGCAATTCTCCTTTGTTTTCCGATGCCATAAAAGAACCTTTTGATGAATTGTGCAGGCAGGTTCCGGATTTCGCCTATCAGGAAATGATCAATCAATACGAAAAAACCTGGCCCGTTGCAATAGATGATTTCAGCAATCTGCTTCACTACAGTATTCTGGCTAACATGAATCAGGAAAAAATGGCCATTCAGGATATGTCTGAAAATCTGTGGAACCGTGTCAGAAACACACAGGAACAGTTTACCGGAGCCACTCAGTTTATCGCCTCCCTAAACAGCAAAGAATTGACCTACTCCCGTGTAGCAAGAGCATTGCTCCATCTGATGCTTGGTACCCCTGACAATTTCCCTGCCGACTGCCCTTACGCACGAGTTTTGGGTTTTCGTAAAGGATCCTCTGATTTATTATCCTGTATCAAAAAGCAGACTTCTATACCGCTTGTCACCAAACTGGCAGACGCCCATGCTGTACTAAATTCAGTTGCTATGGATATGATGGATCATGAAATAAAAAGTACACGAATCTATAAGAGCGTTGTCACACAAAAATACGGTACCCATCTGCCTGATGAATACCGTACTGTATTTCCCATCGTGTAAAGAAAACTTAGTGTTATTTTTTCGGTCCTGCAACAGTGCGAAAATCCTCACTACATTCCATGACGCATTTGGCATACTTTTCATTGATTTGTGAAACAAACACCATTGATGTGCCCATATACAGACTTTCTAAAGTACTGTTTCTCCTGAAGCTTACTCATAATGACGATTTTTCTTGTACAAAAAAGAATTGACTACATAGGAAAACAGCATACACGCAATTCCCGCCAGACAACCGATGATATTTAATCTTACATCTGCCATATCAAAATGTCTGCCGTCGATAAACTGCTTCTTATACTCCGTGTAATAAGATAAAAAACAGGCAACGAAAACCACTCCTCCCATGCCAAGGAAGCGAAGGAATCCATGAAACAAGAAAAAGCATACATAGGTAAGCATAAAGCTGAGAACAAAGAATAATCCCAAGTGAGCAGCATATCGCAACAATCTATTTACTACAGCTATTTGGTCGGCTGTAGGCGCATCCAAAATTCTTTCTGCCATAAAAGTTGAGATCATATTTGTTTCAGCACCTGATACAGTTCCCGGCTGAAAAGATACCTTCATGAGAAACAGTACAAAGATTGCTAAAATGGATAGAACAACTGTGCCAAACAGAAAACGTACAAAATAATGGAAAAATTTTGATGTATTCATAATCAATATCCTCGTGGTTTCTATGTTTCTTCGATTATACACATCCCATGGCACAGAAACAATCTTAATATCCTTAATATATCATTAAGAATTTCTTATATTGCCAATGTAGTTACAGAAGCATCGATATTATGTACAGATTTATATTTTCCGAATTATCATCCGTCAATTAAGGGAAAATAACACCAAAACAATAAAATGTACTTGAAAATCTATATCAGCTATGATAATATAATTTTCGGTGTTACGCTGGCGTGTCGGAATGGCAGACGAGGCAGACTCAAAATCTGTTGTGGGTGACCACGTATGGGTTCAAGTCCCATTGCCAGCACTCATGAGCTTGATTCGAAAGAATCAAGCTTTTTTTATCGTATAGGAAAGCAATTTCCTCTGGCACTCATAGAAACCGTTTGCTTCGCAAACCCGTCGCTTCGCGACTTCTGTTTCTATTTCGTGAACGCTCGGGTGAAAACAAATGTCCGCTTCGCGGCCGCTTGTTTTCCTTCCTCGCTACAAAAAGCATCCGGATTCCCAAGAACCCGGATGCTGTAAATCTATCGTGCTTACTG